>NZ_JAXDEO010000021.1:0-109326 GCF_035064975.1 Pseudomonas sp. YuFO20 | reverse complement strand
TTGCCGGCGAAGGCGTACTTCAGATCGCCTTCGCCGGCAAGCCGGGCTCCTACAGAAAGCAGAACGCAAAAAAAGCCCGCCAAGGCGCAAACCTGGGCGGGCTTTTTTGTACCTGGACGGTTTAGAACGCGCCCATGTAGTCGCGCTTGCCCACTTCCACGCCGTTATGACGCAGCAGCGCGTAGGTGGTGGTGACGTGGAAGAAGAACTGCGGCAGGCCGTAGGTCAGCAGGTAAGCCTGGCCGGAGAAGCGCTTCTCTTTCGGCGTGCCTGGACGGGTGACGATCTCGATGCCTTCCTTGCCATTGATCTGCTCAGGCGAGAACTCGCCGATGTAGGCCAGGACCTTGGCGATCAGCGCTTGCAGCTCGGCGAAGGTGGTTTCGGTGTCTTCGTACTTCGGCACTTCAACTTCGGCCAGACGCGAAGTAACGCCCTTGGCGAAATCAACGGCGATCTGCACCTGACGCACCAGCGGGAACATGTCCGGGTACAGACGGGCTTGCAGGAAGGCGTTCGGGTCGATGTTCTTGGCGGTAGCGTGGGCTTCGGCCTTGTTCAGCACATCGCTCAGGGCGTTGAGCATTTGCTGGAAAACAGGGACGGAAGCGTCGTACAGGGAAATGGTCATGACAGGTCTCTTGTGGTGACAGGAGGGAAACGTGGGCCGATTATAGCCGTGCGCCGCCCTCCCGGAACGGCTCTTTTTCATTTGCCTGGGCGCGGCTCTTTGGGCATGCCCAAGGCACGCTCGGCGATGATGTTGCGCTGGATTTCGTTGCTGCCGCCGTACAGGGTGTCGGCGCGGCTGAACAGGTACAGCGACTGCAGGCGGGTCAGTTGATAAGGCGCGGCTTCGAGCAATTCCGCCTCGGCGCCGAGCACGTCCATCGCCAACTTGCCGAGGCTGGCGTGCCAGGTCGACCAGAACAGTTTGTAGATGGTCGCCTCCTTGCGCAGCGAACCGTCCTGGCTACCCGAGAGCATGCGCAGCGAGTTGTAGCGCATGATCCGCAGCCCGCTCCAGGCTTCGGCCAGACGCTGGCGAAGGATGGGATCGCGGGCAGCGCCATTGGCCTTGGCGATGGCGATGATCTCGTTGAGTTCGTTCTGGAACTGCATCTGCTGGCCGAGGGTCGAGACACCGCGTTCGAAACCGAGCAACGCCATGGCGATTTTCCAGCCATCGCCTGGCGCGCCGATGATGTTGGCGGCGTCGGTACGGGCGTCGTCGAAGAACACTTCGTTGAACTCCGAGGTGCCGGTCAGTTGCTCGATGGGTCGCACGGTGATTGCCGCCTGGTCCATCGGCACCAGCAGGAAAGACAAACCGCGATGGCCAACGCTGCCCGGTTCGGTGCGGGCGATGACAAAGCACCAGTCCGACTCATGGGCCAGGGAGGTCCAGACTTTCTGCCCGTTGATCACCCATTGCCCCGTCGCCTCATCCAGCGTCGCGCGGGTCTTGACGTTGGCCAGGTCGGAACCGGCGCCCGGCTCTGAATAGCCTTGGCACCAGAACTCGGTACCGCTGACGATCCCCGGCAGAAAACGCCGTTGCTGTTCGGCCGTACCGAAAGCGGCGATGGTCGGTCCGGCCAGGCCTTCGCCAATATGGCCCATGCGTCCCGGGCCGCCGGCGCGGGCGTATTCTTCATGGAAGATCACTTGACGGGTGATCGACAACCCACGCCCGCCATGCTCCGGCGCCCAGCCGACACAGGTCCAGCCACCTTCGGCGAGTTTACGTTCCCAGGCTTTGCGCTCTTCGGGAAACATGTGCTCATCGCCGGGTCCACCGCGAAAACGCAGGGGCTCGAATTCGCCGCAGAGGTTGTTGCTCATCCAATCGGCTACTTCCTGGCGAAAGTGCTCGTCCTGCTCGCTGAAATTGATTTTCATGGCTGCTCTCCCAGAATCACCGAAGCAATGCGCTCGCGATGCCAGGCCGGTAGCCCGAGAAAGCTCTCGCTGGCGCGGGCCCGCTTGAAGTAGAGGTGCGGGTCGTATTCCCAGGTGAAACCGACGCCGCCATGCAACTGGATCGATTCGGATGCGCAGTGGAAAAAGGTTTCCGAGCATTGGGCCTTGGCCAACGCAGCCGCCAGCGGCAGTTGCACCGCCACTTCAGCATCGCCCCGGGGATCAAGGACTTCCTGAGCCACGCACGCCGCATAGTAGGCGGCCGAACGTGCGCATTCGACTTGCAGCATCATGTCGGCGGCGCGGTGCTTGAGCGCCTGGAAACTGGCGATGGGGCGACCGAACTGCTGGCGTTCCTGCATATAGGCCACGCTGAGGTCGAGCACCTGCTGCGCGCCGCCGGTCTGCTCGGCAGCCAGGCCGATGCAGGCCAGTTGCAGGACGCGTTCCAGGTGCGACCAGCCATAACCCAATTCGCCCAGCAGCTCATCCGCTTCGAGGTACAAGCCCTTGAGCTCAATCCGCGCCTGACGCCGGGTCTGGTCCATGGTGGGCAGCAACTGCCGTTCGATGCCCGCACGTACGGCGTTGACGGCAAACAGGCTGATGCCCGTTACGCCAGCGGTTCCGGGCTGACGTGCGGCAATGATCAACAGGTCGGCGCCATCGCCGTCCAGCACATGCTTGAGCGTGCCGTCGAGAACAAAGCCGGCACCCTCCGCCACTGCCGTGGCCTGGACATCGTCGGCCGACCAGCCATTGGTACTGCTGAACGCCAGGGTCGCGGTCACGCTGCCGTCGGCGATCGACGGCAACCATCGCTGCTTCTGCTCATCATTGGCGGCCAGCAACAGCGCCGGCGTGGCCATGCAGGCGGTGGCGAAAAACGGCGAGCACAGCAAGCGCCGGCCCATCTGCTCCAGCAGAATTGCCAATTCGACATAACCGAGGCCGAGGCCGCCATAGGCCTCTGGAATATGAATCGCCGGCCAGCACATTTCCTGGCATAACCGCTGCCAGAGGGCTTCGTCGAAACCCCGGTCGCTGACCATCGCCGCGCGCACGGCGGCGGAATCCGATACATCGGCGAGGAAACCCTCGGCCGACTCGCGGATCATTTCCTGTTCGTCGCTGAATGCAAACTCCATCGCGGCGCCTTCTGCTCGTTTGGCGGGGCGCGCGTGGCGCAACACCCCTTTGAGCATGAAGTTTGGCGCCGCCCGGACGCGACAGAATCGTCAGCCTTGCCTAGTCCGAACGGGCGATGTCAAAGTGCGCCTACGCAAGTGAAAAACATGAATCGGCTAAGGATGCAGAACCATGAGCACTGAGCAAGAGACGACTTTCGACGAGCCGCGGCTCAACACTACGGAAATCCGCATTCTGGGCTCCCTGATCGAAAAACAGGCCACCAGTCCGGAAACCTATCCCCTGACCCTCAATGCCCTGGTGATCGCCTGCAACCAGAAAACCAGCCGCGAGCCGGTGATGAACCTCACCCAGGGCCAGGTCGGCCAGAGCCTGCGCGCCCTCGAAGGGCGCGGCTTCACTCGACTGGTGATGGGCAGCCGTGCCGATCGCTGGGAGCACAAGGTCGACAAGGCACTGGAACTGGTGCCAGCGCAGGTGATCCTGACCGGGCTGTTGTTTTTAAGGGGGCCGCAGACGGTCAACGAACTGCTGACCCGCAGCGGGCGCATGCATGATTTCGAGGATGCCGAGCAGGTCGTGCATCAGCTCGAACGCCTGATTGCCCGCCGCCTGGCCGTGCTGATCCCGCGTCAGGCCGGCCAGCGTGAAGATCGTTATACCCACGCGCTGGGTGATCCGGCGGATATCGAAGCGATTCTCGCGGCACGGCAAAATGCGCCGGAGCGCGGTGCTGGCGGCGCCGTGTCGGTTGAGCGAATCGAAGAGCTCGAAGCGCGAATCGCCGCGTTGGAAGAGCGTTTGGCACGCCTTGAGTAAAAGCTTGAATCAATAGGCAAGGCTGCTGCGAGCAAACTCCACGGCCTTTTCAAACTGCTCATCGGTCGGGCGCACGCCGGTATAGAGCACAAATTGCTCCAGTGCCTGGATCGCAATCACTTCGAGCCCGGTGATGACATGCTTGCCCTCGGCACGCGCGCGCAGGATCAGCGGGGTTTCCGCGGGAACGGCAACCACATCGAAGACGATATCCGCAGCTGCGATGGCCTCGGCATCGAACGCCAGCTGATCGGCTTGCGGGCCGGTCATGCCGATGGGCGTGACGTTGATGAGCATTTGCGGGCGCCGGTCACCCAGCTCGGCTTGCCAGGGGTAGCCCAACGACTTGGCCAACGCCTGGCCGGCGCGTTCGTTGCGGGCCACGATCAGGCCATTGTGGTAACCGCCATCGCGCAAGGCGCTGGCCACCGCCTTGGCCATGCCACCACTGCCAAGCAGGGCAAATGAGGTGTCCTTGGGCACCTGGTGGGTCTCCAGCAACTGGGCTATGGCGATGTAGTCGGTGTTGAAGGCCTTGAGATGGCCGTCGGTATTGACGATGGTATTGATCGACTGGATGGCCGCAGCAGAAGGGTCCAGTTCGTCGACCAGGGCAATGCAGGCTTCCTTGAACGGCATCGATACGCCGCAACCACGAATACCCAGGGCGCGGATGCCGCCGACGGCGCCCGGCAGGTCCTGGCTCGAGAACGCCTTGTAATAGAAATTAAGCCCCAGTTGCTCATACAGATGATTGTGAAATCGCAGGCCAAAGTTCCCGGGCCGTCCGGAGAGGGACATGCACAGCTGGGTGTCTCTGTTGGGGTTCATCTGCATGTGAATCTCCTTGCATTGCACTTTCGGATGGACGGGATTAGCCAGTCCATCGGGTTCTGTTCAATCATGGTCGCACGCCTTGATCGACGCCGCGCGAGCGTAAGTTCGCCGACACAGACCTTACACAAAATTTACCCGGCAGCTGTGCTGATTTTCAAAAAAAAGCTGTCTCAGAAGTATCCCCGCGACATTCCTTGTGTCTATGGCAGACGCAAGCGCCGGGTCGAAGAACCGAGGAATCATCATGATTCGTAGAATCCCCACAGTGGCCTTGCTGATCGGCGCCCTGGCTGTCGCAGGGCAAGCAGAGGCGCATGGCGGCGGTGGTGGCTGGGAAGGACCGGCGGTGTTTGGCGCGATCGTCGGCTCGGCCATCGTTGGCTCGGCAATCATCAACAGCAACCGGCCTGTGTATGTAGCGCCGCAACCGGTCTACGCGCAGCCGGTTTACGCTCAACCGCAACCGGTGTACATGGCGCCTCCTCCACCGGTCTATTACCAGCCCGCACCGGTATATGTGGGGCAACCCATCTACTATCGCCCGGCGCCGGTCTACTACGGTCCACCGCGTGGCTACTATGGCCCCCCTCGTGGCTATTACGGCCCTCCCCACGGTTACGGCCGCTGGTAACCGCGGGTTCCCTGTACCTGTAGGAGCGAGCTTGCTCCGGGCGGCGTTCCGACGATGGACGTGAACGCTGCAAGCTCGCGTCCGTAGTTTACCGTTCGTCGTCACAGGTCTGGAAAAATCCTGTAGGCGTCGCTATCGGAACAGTGTCGACCCTTGATTTCGGCAAGATTGGGTTCGTACCTGTACGGCCGATAACAACAAGGACGAGCTCATGCCCACACAAAACCCGCACCGCATCAATGGTCTGTGTACCTCCAGCAAGGTCTACAACGCCCTGACCGAACTCAAGCACCTGGAAGGCCATCGCAGCGCCAAATTCCTTTCGCTGCTGACCCAGAACCTGGTGCGCAAAGGCCTGCTCAACGAGCAGGAAGTGGTGCATATGCTCGATCAGGTGGTCGACTGAGCGCCAACCGCCTGGCAGACCTCACTGGCATCAATGACCACTATTGAAAGCGTTGATTGTTCCTCGAGACGCTCGGACCGTAAGGTGACTTCACAGATTAGTGGAGGTCCTTATGATGTCTCAGGTTCAGATCATGTCCGTTATCGGCAGCGCCGTTCCCGCACCGCTCAGAGCGCTTGGCTTGCTCGCCTGCTGGTACCTGGTCCAGGACGGCGAACAGATCAGCGGCCCGCTCACCTCGCTGCCCGACGCCCAGGCGTTGTCCCAGCGAATCGGCGCGGGACAGGCAGGCAAGCTCAGTGCCTAAGGCAACTGAACCCTCGGTTTGGTCTCGATGAAAATGGCCCAGCTCGACATGAACAGGGCCGCGATCAATGGGCCGATGACAAATCCATTGAGACCGAACAGCGCCAGGCCACCGAGGGTCGAGATCAGGATCATGTAGTCCGGCATCTTCGTGTCCTTGCCCACCAGGATCGGTCGCAGCACGTTATCCACCAGGCCAATCACGAACACCCCGAACAATCCCAGCACCACGCCCTGCCAGACCTCGCCGGTCAGCAGGAAAAACGCCGCCACGGGAGCCCAGACAATCCCTGCCCCGATCGCCGGCAACAACGACAGAAACGCCATCAACACCGCCCAGACCAGTGCGCTGGGAATGTCCAGGAACCAGAAAATCAAACCGCCCAATGCGCCCTGGGTGATTGCCACCAGCAGGTTGCCCTTCACCGTGGCCCGCACCACGCGATTGAACTTGAGCTGCAGACGGCGCTTCTGGTGTTCCTGCAACGGCACGGCCATGCGCACCTTGCGAGCAAGTTCGGCCCCGTCGCGCAGGAAGAAGAACAGCAGGTAGAGCATGATGAAAAAGCTGACAATGAACTGGAACGTGCCCTGGCCAAGACTGAACACCTGATTCGTCACCTCGCCACCGGCCATCGCGCTCTTGACGATTTTCTCCCGCAGCCCGTTCAACTCACCCACGCCGAACCGATCAAGCAAATGCTGGAAATACGGTGGCAGGTTGTGCTTGAACTGCGACACATAGCCGGCAATGTCCAGCTCACCGCTCTCGACGCTCTTGTACAGCGCCGCGCCTTCCTGAACCAGCAGCATGCTGATGATGATCACCGGCAGAATCGCGATCACCAGACAGATGCTCAAGGTGCACAGCGAAGTCAGGTTGCGCTGCCAGCCGAACTTCAGTTGCAACCGGCGCTGCATCGGCGCAAAGACAATCCCCAGGATCACCGCCCAGAACACCGCACCGTAGAACGGTAGCAGGATCCAGATGAACGCAATGCTCACCAACACCAGCAAAACCGCCAGCGATTTATCTTTCAGCGTCTCTTCGTTCATGTCCGATCCATGTCAGTTCACCGGCACGCAACGTTGTGCCCTGATGGTTAGGCCACTACGGCGCGCGCGAGTGCCGTGCGCTTGGTGAAAAAGCATGGCAAGGGAGGTGTCGAAGAGACAGTCGTCAAATTCCAGGCAAAAAAAAAGGGGAGCACATGCCCCCCCGAGGTTTAAAGCGTTGTATCGCGGCTGTTAACTCAGCCTTCGATCTCGATCAGGATCTCGCCCGGGTTCACCCGGTCGCCCTTGGCCACGTGGATGGCGGTGACTTTGCCGGCGATGGCTGCCTGGACTTCGGTTTCCATCTTCATCGCTTCGGTGATCAGCACAGCCTGGCCCGCCTTGACGGTGTCGCCCTCCTTGACCAGCACATCGACGATGTTGCCTGGCATGGTGGTGCTGACGTGGCCCGGGGCCGACGCCTGCTTGCGTTTGCTGCTGCCGCCGCTGACGAATTCATTGAGCGGTTCGAACACCACTTCTTCCGGCATGCCGTCGATGGACAGGTAGAAGTGGCGCTTGCCTTCGGCCTTGACGCCAACACCGGTGATGTCGACGCGGTAGGTTTCGCCGTGGACGTCGATGACGAACTCGGTCGGCACGCCTTCACCGCCGGCCGAGGCGACGCCACCGGCTTCAGGAATCGGCAGCAGCACTTCAGGGGTCAGGGTGCCTGCTGCACGCTCTTCGAGGAACTTGCGCCCGATGTCCGGGAACATGGCGTAGGTCAGCACGTCTTCTTCAGACTTGGCCAGGGCACCGATGTCGGCGCGCAGCTTGGCCATTTCCGGCTTGAGCAGGTCGGCCGGACGCACGTCGATCACTTCTTCGCTACCGATGGCCTGGCGACGCAGTTGCTCGTTCACCGGGGCTGGCGCCTTGCCGTAACCACCTTGCAGGTACAGCTTCACTTCGTTGGTGATGGTCTTGTAGCGCTCGCCGGCCAGCACGTTGAAAAACGCCTGGGTGCCGACGATCTGCGAAGTCGGGGTCACCAGTGGCGGGAAGCCGAGGTCTTCACGAACCCGCGGGATCTCTGCCAGCACTTCACCCATGCGGTTCAGGGCGCCCTGCTCTTTCAACTGGTTGGCCAGGTTGGAAATCATCCCGCCCGGTACCTGGTTGACTTGAACGCGGGTGTCGACGGCGGTGAATTCGCTTTCGAACTGGTGGTACTTCTTGCGCACGGCGTAGAAGTACAGGCCGATTTCCTGCAGCAGCTCCAGGTTCAGGCCGGTGTCGAACTCGGTGCCCTTGAGCGCAGCAACCATCGACTCGGTGCCCGGGTGGCTGGTGCCCGAGGCGAAGCTGGAGATCGCGGTGTCGATGTGGTCGGCGCCGTTTTCGATGGCCTTGAGCTGGCACATGGTCGCCAGGCCGGCGGTGTCATGGGAGTGAATGAACACGGGCAGCGACTGTTCGGCTTTCAATGCCCGAACCAGTTCGCCGGTAGCGTACGGGGTCAGCAGGCCGGCCATGTCCTTGATCGCCACCGAGTCGCAACCCATGGCTTCCATTTGCTTGGCTTGCGCCACGAACGCGTCAATGGTGTGCACCGGGCTGGTGGTGTAGGCGATGGTGCCCTGGGCGTGCTTGCCGGCGGCTTTCACCGCTTCGATGGCCACGCGCAGGTTACGCACGTCGTTCATGGCGTCGAAGATGCGGAACACGTCGATGCCGTTGACCGCTGCCTTGGCGACGAAGGCCCTGACCACGTCGTCGCTGTAGTGGCGATAACCCAGCAGGTTCTGGCCACGCAAGAGCATTTGCAGGCGGGTGTTAGGCAACGCGGCGCGCAGCTGGCGCAGACGCTCCCACGGATCTTCCTTGAGGAAACGTACGCAGGCGTCGAACGTCGCGCCGCCCCAGCATTCCAGCGACCAGTAGCCAACCTTGTCGAGCTTGTCGCAGATCGGCAGCATGTCTTCGGTGCGCATGCGGGTCGCGAGCAGCGATTGGTGGGCGTCGCGCAGGATGGTGTCAGTAACGAAGATCTTCTTGGACATTGGTATCTCCTCATAGCGGCAAGTTTCAAGCTACAAGCTGCAAGAAAAAGCTGATCTGCTTTTACTTGTAGCTTGCCGCTTGCTACTTACAGCTGCTTATTCATAGGCCTGCGTGGGCGGCGATGGCGGCGGCGATGGCCAGGGCCAGCTCTTCGGGTTTGCGCTTGATCGAGTAGTTGGTCAGTTCAGGGTGGCTTTCGACGAAGCTTGTATTGAACTGGCCGCTACGGAATTCCGGGTTACGCAGGATTTCCTGGTAGTAGGCGGCGGTGGTCTTGACGCCTTGCACACGCATGTCGTCCAGCGCGCGCAGGCCACGGTCCATCGCTTCTTCCCAGGTCAGCGCCCAGACCACCAGTTTCAGGCACATGGAATCGTAGAACGGTGGAATGGTGTAGCCGGTGTAGATCGCCGTGTCGGTACGTACGCCCGGACCGCCGGGTGCGTAGTAACGGGTGATCTTGCCGAAGCTTGGCAGGAAATTGTTTTTCGGGTCTTCGGCGTTGATCCGGAACTGCAGGGCGAAACCGCGGTGCTGGATGTCTTCCTGTTTCACCGAGAGCGGCAGGCCGGACGCAATGCGGATCTGCTCGCGGACGATGTCGATGCCGGTGATTTCTTCGGTGATGGTGTGTTCCACCTGCACCCGGGTGTTCATTTCCATGAAGTACACCTCGCCCTCGGCGAGCAGGAACTCCACGGTACCGGCGTTCTCGTAACCCACGGCCTTGGCTGCACGCACCGACAGGTCGCCGATGTAGGCGCGCTGTTCCGGGGTCAGTTGCGGGCTCGGGGCGATTTCGATGAGCTTCTGGTTGCGGCGCTGGATCGAGCAATCACGCTCGAACAGGTGCACCACGTTGCCAAAGCTGTCGCCGAGGATCTGCGCTTCGATGTGCTTGGGATTGACGATGCACTTTTCCAGGAACACTTCCGCGGAACCGAACGCCTTGGTGGCTTCGGAAATGACTCGCGGGAATGCCTGTTCGAGTTCTTCACGGCTGTTGCAGCGACGGATACCGCGACCGCCACCACCGGAAGTGGCCTTGAGCATCACCGGGTAACCGATGCGGTCGCCTTCGGTCAGGGCTTCTTCAATACCAGCGACGTTGCCTTCGGTACCCGGCGTGACCGGAACACCTGCCTTGATCATGCTGCGGCGGGCTTCGGTCTTGTCACCCATGCGGCGAATGACTTCAGCCGATGGACCGATGAACTTGATCCCGCGTTCGGCGCAGATGTCTGCCAGTTCGGCGTTTTCCGAGAGGAAACCGTAGCCTGGGTGCAAGGCATCGCAACCGGTTTCCACAGCCAGGTTCACCAGCTTGCGCGGGTTGAGGTAACCGGCCAGTGGCTCGGCACCAATACTGTGGGCCTCATCCGCACGCTTGACATGCAGGGCATGGCGATCGGCGTCGGAATAGATCGCGACCGAGCGAATGCCCATTTCGGCACAAGCGCGTACGATTCGTACGGCAATCTCACCACGGTTGGCGATCAGGATCTTTTTTATCACTTGGAGTTTCCCTTGATCCGGTGGTACCCACGACCTGTTGACAGGTCGACGCGTGACCAAATGTTTCAGTTTGGTCGCAACGCCACACTAGCGCTCACAAGGGATTAACAAAAATGAATAATTATTGGGTCATGCATAAGTAAAGACTTATAGTTGACACATTCGCCAGTGGCCAGAGTGTGCAAGAAATGCGTAAGTCCTTGATGCGTATGACATTGCGTCAGTTGCAAATCTTCAACGAGGTCTGCGACCTGAGGTCCTACAGCCGCGCAGCCGACGAAATGTCACTCACGCAACCAGCCGTCAGCCTGCAGATTCGTCAACTTGAAGAGCTGGTGGGCCAGCCGCTGTTCGATTATGTCGGCAAGAAACTCTACATGACCGAAGCGGCGGAAGCCTTGCAACGTGCAAGCCGGGACATCTTCGGCCGCCTGGAAAACCTCGACATGCAACTGTCGGACATGCAGGGCTCGCTGCAAGGCCAACTGAAACTGGCGGTGGAATCCAGCGCCAAGTATTTCGTACCGCACCTGTTTGCCGCCTTCAAGCGCCAGCACCCGGAAGTAAACCTGCAACTGACGGTGGTCAATCGCGCCCAGGTGATCCGGCGGCTGTCGGACAACCGCGACGACCTGGTGATCATGTCCATGGTACCGCAGGACATGGGGTTGGAGTTCCTGCCGTTCCTGAACAACCCGATCGTTGCGGTCGCACCGCCGGACCACCCACTGTGCCACCTGGGGCCATTGCGCCTGCAGGATCTTGAGCCTTACACCCTGCTGATGCGCGAGGTCGGGTCGGGAACGCGAATGGCCTGCGAGGAATACTTCAAGGAAAAGCGCGTGCACTTCAACCAGACCCAGGAGGTTTCTTCAGCCGAAGCCCAGCGTGAATGCGTGCTGGCGGGTCTGGGCGTGGCACTGTTGACGCGCCACGCCCTGAACCTTGAGTTGGCCACCGGCGGCCTGATCGAGTTGCCGATCGAGGAACTGCCGCTCTACCGCAGCTGGTGCCTGGTACAGGCCAAGGCCAAACGCCTGTCACCGGTGGCTCACGCTTTCCTTGCGTTCATTCGTAGCGAAAGGATTCAGATCAGCGCGCTGGTTGAGCGCTTCGACGGGAAGTTGTCGGCGCCGCCTGCCAGTAATTGAGTTCCAGTTCAGCAAAATCGGCAATCTCGGCGAGAAGCTGGCGCTGTTCGCAGCGATCTTCGATAGCACGGCGGAACGCCATGCGGCGCTGGTCTTCCTGCTGACGACGGGTTTTGACGGCGCTGTTGCGTTCTTCGTAGGGCTGGGCCATTTCGAGTCTCCCAAGTCGAGTACGGGAGTTTCAAGATAGGCGCGAGGGATGACGGTTTGGCGGCGGGCGGGTTACAGGAACATGAAATTCAAAAGATCGCAGCCTGCGGCAGCTCCTACAGAGATTTGTGACCACCTGTAGGAGCTGCCGCAGGCTGCGATCATTTGATCTTAGTCGTCCAGCGCCTTCACCGACTTGGGTGAAAGGCGCAAGCTGCGCAGGCTGCGCTTGACGCTCTTGAGGTGGTTGACCAGGCTCGGCCCGCGGGCCATGGCCACGCCCATGGCCAACACATCGATCACCACCAGGTGGGCGATACGCGAGGTCAGCGGCGTGTAGATTTCGGTGTCTTCGTGAACATCGATGGCCAGGTTGACGGTCGACAACTCGGCCAAAGGCGTCTGGCTCGGGCACAAGGTGATCAACGAGGCGCCGCTCTCCCGCACCAGGTTCGCGGTGATCAGCAAATCCTTGGAGCGCCCGGACTGGGAAATGCAGATTGCCACGTCACTTGGCTTGAGGGTAACCGCCGACATCGCCTGCATGTGCGGATCGGAATACGCCGCCGCTGTCAGCAGCAAACGGAAAAACTTGTGCTGCGCATCCGCCGCCACCGCCCCGGAGGCGCCGAAACCATAGAACTCGACGCGCTGGGCCTGGGACATGAGCGTCACCGCCCGCTGCAATTCCAGCGGATCGAGCTTTTCCCGGACTTCCATCAGCGTGTGCAGGGTGGTGTCGAAAATCTTCAGGCTGTAGTCGGCGACCGAGTCGTCCTCATGGATCGCGAACTGCCCGAAACTCGCCCCTGCCGCCAGGCTCTGGGCCAGCTTGAGTTTCAAGTCCTGGAAACCCGAGCAACCGATGGCGCGGCAAAAGCGCACGATGGTCGGCTCACTGATACCCACGCTGTGGGCCAGGTCGGCCATGGAACTGTGCATCACGGCCGCAGGATCGAGCAAAACGTGATCGGCGACCTTGAGTTCCGACTTGCGTAACAGGTGGCGAGACTGGGCGATGTGTTGCAGCAGATTCAAAGGGCTGGACTCTTTTTTATTTGGCAGGCGCCGGGGATGTAGCACGCTTGTAGTTATACTACATGAATCGTCTTTTTGCCTGCTGAATAAGTAACTGAATTGTCTTTGTCACACCCTGTTTTAGCGGTATGAGCCTTATGTAGCAGTAAATCCGGCCTTTGCCGCCAAGGATTTTTTGCGAAAAAAAAGCCCGCAGTGTGAGCGGGCGAAAGACCAAAGAAGCTATATGCGCAGTCGCTTCTAAGTGGAGGAAGCCGCTTGGGGGATCAGCTTCCTCGGTACGTTGAATAACTGTAGGGCGAAATGAGCAGCGGCACATGGTAGTGATCCTGCACGGCAGAGATGCCAAAACGCAGCACCACCACATCCAGGAAAGCAGGCTCCGGCAACTGGACGCCACGGGCGCGGTAGTAGTCGCCTGCATGGAACTGCACCTGATAGACCCCGGTGCGGTAGTCATCGCCCTGCAGCAGCGGTGCATCGACACGGCCATCGCTGTTGGTTATTGCGCTGGCGACCAATTCCAGCTGCGAGCCTTCAACGCGGTATAGCTCGACCTTGATCGAGCTGCCCGGGCACCCGTGTGCAGCGTCCAAAACGTGTGTAGTCAAACGTCCCATTGATTCTGCGCGCCTGCCTGCATGTAAGCAGCCAGACCTCGCGCCTCCCGAAGTCAGTTGAAAGGAGACCGCACCGATTCGGAGCACGAAAAGCTGCGGCGAGCGATTGATTAAGACATTTTTCAAAAAAATTGTACACAATAAAAACGACATTTCGTCCGACACCGTCACCACACGGGCTTTTACCGTCGATTTTCCACCAATCCTTGCGCCTGCGCCGCTTTCGAACCATTAGCTGACCACTCAGGCAAATTTCTTGCACTGGTCGGGTGACAGTCCAGAATCCGCACCACTGATGACCGTTGATGAAAAATGCAAAAAATCAGGCTTACAAAATGAATATAAAGTTGTATACAATCACCCCATCGCTGTGACGCCACCCTGCCATTTCACCCTCAGGCGCGCCACACCACCTGTCAACACGAACAAGAAGGAAGACTGCAGTGAGCGCTGACTACCCTCGCGACCTGATCGGTTACGGCAGTAACCCTCCGCACCCACACTGGCCGGGCAACGCCCGCATCGCCCTGTCGTTCGTACTCAACTACGAAGAAGGTGGCGAGCGCAACATCCTGCACGGCGACAAAGAATCTGAAGCCTTCCTCTCGGAAATGGTCTCGGCGCAGCCGCTGCAAGGCGCGCGCAACATGAGCATGGAATCGCTCTACGAGTATGGCAGCCGCACTGGCGTCTGGCGGGTCCTGAAACTGTTCAAGGAATTCGACATTCCGCTGACCGTGTTCGCCGTGGCCATGGCCGCCCAGCGTCACCCGGACGTGATCCACGCCATGGTCGAGGCCGGCCACGAGATCTGCAGCCACGGCTACCGCTGGATCGACTACCAGTACATGGACGAAGCCCAGGAACGCGAGCACATGCTCGAAGCGATACGCATCCTCACCGAAATCACCGGCGAGCGCCCACTGGGCTGGTACACCGGCCGCACCGGCCCGAATACCCGCAAGCTGGTGATGGAAGAAGGCGGTTTCCTCTACGACAGCGACACCTACGACGACGACCTGCCCTACTGGGAACCGAACAACCCGACCGGCAAGCCGCACCTGGTGATCCCGTACACCCTGGACACCAACGACATGCGCTTCACCCAGGTCCAGGGTTTCAACAAGGGCGACGATTTCTTCGAATACCTCAAGGATGCGTTCGACGTGCTCTACGCCGAAGGCGCGGAAGCCCCGAAAATGCTGTCGATCGGCCTGCACTGCCGCCTGATCGGCCGTCCGGCGCGTCTGGCTTCACTCAAGCGCTTTATCGAATACGCTAAAAGTCATGAACAGGTGTGGTTCAGCCGTCGCGTCGACATCGCACGCCACTGGCACGAAACCCACCCGTACCAAGGGGCCGCGAAATGAGCGCCTTTCAAACATTGAAACCCTCGACCCTGAGCCGCGACGCCTTCGTCAAAGCCTTCGCCGACATCTACGAACATTCGCCATGGGTGGCCGAAAAGGCCTTCGACCTGGGCCAGGACGCTTCCATCGACGAGATCGAAACCCTGCACCAGCGCATGAGCGACATCCTGTTGAGCGCCGATCACGCCAGCCAGCTGGCCCTGATCAACGCTCACCCGGACCTGGCCGGCAAAGCCGCCGTCCAGGGGCAACTCACCGAAGCCAGCACTAATGAACAGGCTGGCGCCGGTATTCACCAATGCACGGCCGAAGAGTTCCAGCGCTTCACCGAGCTGAACGACGCCTACAAGGCCAAGTTCAAGTTTCCCTTCATCATGGCGGTAAAAGGCAGCAACCGGCATCAGATCCTCGCGGCGTTCGAAACGCGCATCCACAACCCGGAAGATACCGAGTTCAAGTGCGCGCTGGCGCAGATCAACAAGATCGCCCTGTTCCGATTACTGACCCTATAGCGACCTTGGCCCGAGCGTATCTGAACGCACAAATCGCCCAGGGCCCTGAGAGCATCCCAAGCCACTTATTTAAAGGCAGACAAGAAGAATGAAAGCTTACGCCGTACCTTTCGAGAAGTTCGTCAACCTGGCCGACGCCCGTCTGGGCACCAAGATCATCTCGGTCACCGATGACTGGTTCGCAGACGCCAACCGTCTGTTCCAACCGACCCCGGCCGTGTGGAAGGAGGGCGTGTTCGATGACAACGGCAAGTGGATGGACGGCTGGGAGTCGCGCCGCAAGCGCTTCGAAGGCTACGACAGCGCGGTGATCCGCCTGGGCGTGCCTGGCTCGATCAAGGGCGTGGACATCGACACTTCATTCTTCACCGGCAACTTCCCGCCGTCGGCCTCCCTGGAAGCCTGCTTCCTGGCCTCGGGCGAGCCGGACGCAAACACCCAGTGGACTGAAGTGCTGTCCGCCGTCGAACTGCAAGGCAACAGCCACCACTACCACGAAATCAGCAACGACCAGGCGTTCAGCCACCTGCGCTTCAACATCTACCCGGACGGTGGTGTTGCCCGTCTGCGCGTGTACGGCATTCCGTTCCGCGACTGGTCGGCTGTTGGCGACAACGAGCAAGTCGACCTGGCTGCAGCCCTCAACGGTGGCCGCGCCCTCGCCTGCTCCGACGAACACTTCGGCCGCATGAGCAACATTCTCAACCCGGGCCGTGGCATCAACATGGGCGACGGCTGGGAAACCGCACGTCGTCGTACCCCGGGCAATGACTGGGTGATCGTCGCCCTGGGCCACCCGGGCGAGATCGAGAAAATCGTCGTCGATACCCTGCACTTCAAGGGCAACTACCCGGACAGCTGCTCGATCCAGGGCGCATTCGTCAAAGGCGGTACCGACAGCCAGATCGAAACCCAATCGCTGTTCTGGCGCGAACTGCTGCCAAGCCAGAAGCTGGAAATGCACGCCGAACACACCTTCGCCGAGCAGATCAAGGCCCTGGGCCCGATCACCCACATCCGCCTGAACGTGTTCCCGGATGGTGGTGTGAGCCGCCTGCGCGTTTTGGGCAAAGTCGCGAAGTAAGCGACGCGCCCTTCGCGAGCAAGCCCGCTCCCACAGGGGAATGCATTCCAGATGTGGGAGCGGGCTTGCTCGCGAAGGCGTCAGAACCAACAACACAGAACTCAACGAAAAGAAGAACAGCATGCGCACACTGACGATTGAACCGCTGACCAAAGAAGCCTTCGCCCCTTTCGGTGACGTGATCGAAACCGACGGCAGCGATCACTTCATGATCAACAACGGTTCGACCATGCGCTTCCATAAACTGGCGACGGTGGAAACCGCCACGCCAGAAGACAACGCGATCATCAGCATCTTCCGCGCCGACGCGCAGGACATGCCTTTGACCGTGAGCATGCTGGAGCGTCATCCGCTGGGCAGCCAGGCCTTCATTCCGCTGCTCGGCAACCCCTTTCTGATCGTGGTCGCGCCACTTGGCGATGAACCTGTATCAGGCTTGGTCCGCGCCTTCGTCACCAACGGCAGGCAGGGCATCAATTACCATCGCGGCGTTTGGCACCACCCGGTGCTGACGATCGAAAAGCGGGATGACTTCCTGGTGGTTGATCGCAGTGGCACAGGCAATAACTGCGATGAGCATTTTTTCAAAGAGGATGAGCGTTTGATCCTCGCCCCCCACCAATAAGAGAAGGTCTGATCACTCGACAACAAGAGTGACAGGCGAGAGGTAAAGACTGTGGAAGCACATCTGTTGGAATGGCTGAACCTGAGCGTGCGCTGGGTTCACATGATTACTGGCGTGGCCTGGATCGGCGCATCGTTCTACTTCGTCTGGCTGGAAAACAACCTCAATCGGGTCAACCCGAAAAGTGGTCTGGCCGGTGATTTGTGGGCGATCCACGGCGGCGGTATCTACCACCTGGAAAAATACAAGCTGGCTCCACCGACCATGCCGGACAACCTGCACTGGTTCAAATGGGAAGCCTACTTCACCTGGATGTCGGGGATCGCGCTGCTGTGCGTGGTGTTCTACTCCAACCCGACGCTCTACCTGCTGGCTCCGGGCAGCACCCTGAGCGGTCCTGAAGGCGTGGCCATCGGTATCGGCTCGCTGTTCATCGGCTGGTTCATCTACTCCTTCCTCTGCGACTCGGCCCTGGGCAAACGCCCTGCCCTGCTGGGTTTCATCCTGTTCGTGCTGATCATCGGCGCGGCCTATGGCTTCAGCAAGGTGTTCAGCGGTCGTGGTGCGTACCTGCACGTCGGCGCGATCATCGGCACCATCATGGTCGGCAACGTGTTCCGCATCATCATGCCGGCGCAACGTGCACTGGTGGCGGCCATCGCCGAGAACCGCACGCCGGATCCGGCACTGCCGGCCAAAGGCCTGTTGCGTTCGCGTCACAACAACTACTTCACCTTGCCGGTGCTGTTCATCATGATCAGCAACCACTTCCCGAGCACCTACGGCAGCCAGTACAACTGGTTGATCCTGGCCGGGATCGCGGTACTGGCGGTGTTGGTGCGTCACTACTTCAACACCCGTCACGACAGCCACAAATATGCCTGGACCCTGCCAGTGGCAGCGGTGGGCATGATCTGCCTGGCCTATGTGTCCGGTCCGAAGCCGATGTCCAGCGCCCCTGAAGTGGCCAAGGCACCTGCCGCAATCGAGTACCAGCCGCTGCCGGAAACTGCAGTGGGCGGTGGCTTGAAACCAGCTGAAGCCAAACCTGCCGAGGCACCTGCAGCCGCACCGGCGCAAGCGTCCAACGCAGGCCCGGGCTTCGACAAGGTGCACAGCGTGATTCAGGAACGTTGCGCGGTTTGCCACTCGGCCAAACCGACCAGCCCGCTGTTCAGTGCGGCCCCGGCCGGCGTGATGCTCGACACCCCCGAGCAGATCCGCCAGAACGCGGCGCGTATCCAGGCTCAAGCCGTCGCCAGCCAGATCATGCCACTGGGCAACATCACCCAGATGACCCAGCAGGAACGTGACCTGATCGGCGCCTGGATT
The DNA here is from genome assembly GCF_035064975.1 of Pseudomonas sp. YuFO20. Classification (NCBI taxonomy): domain Bacteria; kingdom Pseudomonadati; phylum Pseudomonadota; class Gammaproteobacteria; order Pseudomonadales; family Pseudomonadaceae; genus Pseudomonas; species Pseudomonas sp. YuFO20. The sequence continues at coordinate 90,795 of NZ_JAXDEO010000021.1, read as the reverse complement.
GTGCAGGGTGCCCCGACCAATTAATCGTTGAAAAGCTTCGCTGGCAAGCCAGCTCCTACAGGAGCTGGCTTGCCAGCGATTGGCCGCAACGCGGTCCACCTGATGCACAAAATCACAAGAATAAAAATGATCCGAGGTGTTGCATGTCCGAGCTCTCCCCAGCACGCATCCCCGACGCACCCGCCATTCAGCGTTTGCCCCTCTTGCAACTGATCCTGGTCGGTTTGCAACATGTTCTGCTGATGTACGGTGGCGCCATCGCGGTGCCGCTGATCATCGGACAGGCCGCTGGCCTGAGTCGTGAAGAAATCGCCTTCCTGATCAACGCCGACCTGCTGGTCGCCGGCATCGCCACCATCGTCCAGTCACTCGGTATCGGCCCCATGGGCATTCGCATGCCGGTGATGATGGGCGCCAGTTTCGCCGCCGTCGGCAGCATGGTCGCCATGGCCGGCATGCCCGGTATCGGCCTGCAGGGGATCTTCGGCGCGACCATCGCCGCCGGGTTCTTCGGTATGCTCATTGCGCCGTTCATGTCCAAGGTCGTGCGCTTCTTCCCTCCTCTGGTGACCGGCACGGTCATCACCTCGATCGGTTTGTCGCTGTTCCCCGTGGCCGTTAACTGGGCCGGCGGCGGCGCCGATGCCGCTCAATTCGGTTCACCGATCTACCTGACCATCGCCGCGCTGGTGCTGGGCACCATCCTGCTGGTGCACCGCTTCATGCGCGGTTTCTGGGTGAATATTTCCGTACTGATCGGCATGTGCCTGGGCTACGTGCTCTGTGGCGTGCTGGGCATGGTCGACCTCAGCGGCATGGCCCAGGCACCATGGCTGCAATTCGTCACCCCGCTGCACTTCGGCATGCCGAAATTCGAGCTCGCGCCGATCCTGTCGATGTGCCTGGTGGTGGTGATCATTTTCGTCGAATCCACCGGGATGTTCCTCGCCCTGGGCAAGATCACCGGCCAGGAAGTCTGCCCACGCATGTTGCGCCGCGGCCTGCTGTGCGACGCCGGCGCCTCGTTCTTCGCCGGCTTCTTCAACACCTTCACCCACTCCTCCTTTGCGCAAAACATCGGCCTGGTGCAGATGACCGGCGTGCGTTGCCGCTCGGTGACCATCGTCGCCGGCGGCTTGCTGATCGTCCTGAGCCTGCTGCCCAAGGCCGCGTTCCTGGTGGCCTCGATTCCTCCGGCAGTACTGGGCGGCGCGGCGATCGCGATGTTCGGCATGGTTGCCGCCACCGGGATCAAGATCCTGCAGGAAGCCGACATCGGTGACCGACGCAACCAGTTGCTGGTGGCGGTGAGCATCGGCATGGGCCTGATCCCGGTGGTGCGTCCGGAATTCTTCGCCCACCTGCCCCTGTGGATGAGCCCGATCACCCACAGCGGCATCGCCATGGCCACGCTCAGTGCCCTGACGCTGAACCTGCTGTTCAACATCCTTGGCGGCGCCGAACGCGCGGCCATCAACGACTGCCACGCCCACTAAGTCAGAAGCACACACCCCCTGTAGGAGCCGGCTTGCCGGCGAAAGCGGAGTGTCAGGCGAGATTGATGTTGGATCTTATGACCTCTTCGCTGGCAAGCCAGCTCCTACAGGTAGGGTGTTTCTGCGCCTTGAAAATAAGAACAAGAGGGAGCAACAGATGATTCGTACCCAGACAAACCTGTTGTTGGCGGGCGGTCTCCTGGCCGCCACTCAAGCCATGGCCGGCGATTTGCTGCTGTGGCAAACCAACAGCCTGAGCTATCTGTACGGCAAGGATTTCGCGGTCAACCCGTCGATCCAGCAGACGGTGACGTTCGAGCACGCCGACCGCTGGAAGTACGGCGACAACTTCATGTTCATTGACAGCACCTACTACAACGGCGAGCAAGACCGCAACAAAGGCGTTCACGCCTATTACGGCGAGTTCAGCCCGCGCCTCTCCCTGGGCAAGATCCTCGACCGCCGTTTCGAATTCGGCCCGATCAAGGACGTGCTGCTGGCCATGACCTACGAGAACGGCGAAGACGACACCGAGGCCTACCTGATCGGCCCCGGTTTCGACCTCGCGATACCGGGTTTCAACTATTTCACCCTGAACTTCTATAACCGCCAGACCGAAGGCTCGCGCCCCGGCGACGATGTCTGGCAGATCTCACCAGCTTGGTCCTACACCGTTCCATTGGGCAATTCGAGCCTGTTGATCGACGGTTACCTGGACTGGGTGGTGGACAACGACCAGAACGCCCACGGCACCTATCACGCCAACGTGCACTTCAACCCGCAGATCAAGTACGACCTGGGCAAAACCCTTGGCTGGCGGGAAAAACAGGTGTACGTCGGCGTCGAATACAGCTATTGGAAAGACAAGTACGGCATCGAAAACAACGGCAACCTCGACACCAATGAAAACACCACCAGCCTGCTGGTGAAGGTGCATTTCTAAGATGACCCGCAACCGTGCCCCACACCTGTCGTCGGTGCGCCGTTGCGGGGCACTTGAGACCTGGCCGAGGAGTCAGTATTCTCCGCGGCCGCCTGAATCCGCTTTAAAAAAAAGCCCGGATTTAATTCCTGACCAGAAAGCCAACTTATCCCGGCCCTGGACGGTACCAAGGCATCCCCAAACCACTCTCAATCGACTGTTTTTGAGCAGCCGAGCGGGAGTTTTTTGGTTTTCTGAAAGCCTTGGCGCAGCTCTTGCTAACAGCACTAAAGCTGACCGAGTGGATGATTTTTTGCAGCTACAGAAAAAGGCGCCACACCAGAGCGTCGACCTTAAAAAAATAACGCGGAACCACTACTTTTTGGGAGCAACCGAATGAAACGTACGTGCACTAGCCTGATGCTGGCGGGATCATTGCTGGCGGGGGGTCAGGCCATGGCCGGCGACTTGCTGCAGTGGCAGAACAACAGCCTGACCTATCTGTATGGCAAGGACTTCCAAGTCAACCCGCGCATCCAGCAGACCGTGACCTTCGAGCACGCCGACGGCTGGAAATACGGCGACAACTTCTTCTTCATCGACAAGATTTTCTACAACGGCAAGGAAGACTCTTTCGCGGGTGAGAACACCCACTACGGCGAATTCAGCCCGCGCCTGTCGTTCAACAAGATCTTCGACCAGAAGCTGGAATTCGGCCCGATCAAGGACGTGCTGCTGGCCATGACCTATGAGTTCGGCGAAGACGACACCGAGTCGTACCTGATCGGCCCGGGTTTCGACCTGGCCATCCCCGGCTTCGACTACTTCCAGCTGAACTTCTACAACCGTCACACCGAAGGCGACCGCCCGGGTGACGATGTCTGGCAGATCACTCCGGCATGGTCCTACACCATCCCGGTGGGCGACTCGGACGTGCTGATCGACGGCTTCATGGACTGGGTCGTCGACAACGACGTGAACGACAAAGGCGAATACCACGCCAACCTGCACTTCAACCCACAGGTCAAATACGACCTGGGCAAGGCGCTGAACCTGGGCGCCAAGCAGTTGTACGTCGGTGTCGAGTATGACTACTGGAAAAACAAGTACGGTATCGAAGACAGCCAGGGTTTCAAGACGGATCAGAGCGTGACCAGCTTCCTGGTCAAGGTGCACTTCTGATTTAAAATCAAAAGATCGCAGGCTCCGCCAGCTCCTACAGGGAAACGCATTCCAATGTAGGAGCTGCCGCAGGCTGCGATCTTTTGCGTTATCACGCCAACCCCATAAACCGGCAAAGTTCATCGCGCTTGGCCAACGCATCCCGCCGCCCCAGATCAATCAATTCGCTGCAATACCCCGCCTCGAACAGCAGATAACTCAACACCCCTGCCCCACTGGTTTTGGTCGCCCCCGGCCCGCGCAGGAACAGGCGCAGCGCCGCCGGCAATTCCTGGCGATGGCGCGCGGCAATTTCATCGATCGGTTGACTCGGTGAAATCACCAACACCTCTACCGGTGCCACGCCAAGCGCACGGGTGGGAGTGCCGTCGGGCAGGAGGTGGCTGAACTGATTCAAACGCCGCAGCAACTCGATGTCGCTTTCCAGGCTGTCGATGAAGGTACTGTTGAGCATGTGCCCGCCGATCTGCGCCAGGGTCGGTTGTTGCCCGGACCAGGCGCGCTGCAGCGGTTGCTCGGGATCGATGCCCCGCGGGTTGCCACTGACCCCCACCACCAGCACTCGACTGGCGCCCAGGTGCAACGCCGGGCTGATGGGAGCCGATTGGCGTACCGCGCCGTCGCCGAAATACTCCTCGCCGATTTTCACCGGAGCGAACAGCAGCGGAATGGCCGAACTGGCGAGCAAATGGTCGACGGACAATTGGGTGGGAATGCCGATGCGGCGATGGCGCAACCAGGCGTCGATGGTGCCGCCGCCCTGGTAGAACGTGACGGCCTGGCCGGACTCATAGCCGAAGGCCGTGACGGCAACCGCGTGCAACTGTTTTTGGGCAATGGCTTCGGCGATACCGTTCATCGGTAATTTGTCGTCGAGCAACCCGCGCAACGGCGAGCTGTCGAGCAACGCCACCGGCACCTGCGCGCCAAGGCCCAACAAACTGTGACTGACGAACCGAGTGGCCTGGCTGATCACGCCCGGCCAGTCGCTGCGCAACACCTGGTGACTGCGAAACCCCTGCCAGAATGCCGTCAGGCGCTCGATGGCCGCGCGAAAATCCATCGCCCCGCTGGCCAGGCTGACCGCATTGATAGCCCCGGCGGAGGTGCCGACAATCACCGGAAAAGGATTGTCCGCGCCCAAGGGCAGCAACTCGGCAATCGCCGCCAGCACACCCACCTGATACGCCGCCCGAGCCCCGCCGCCGGAAAGAATCAAGCCTGTGACCGGTTCAGCAGGACTCATCGCAACGCTCCATGGTGCAGGTCGGGAGCGGCCGTTCAGCCGCGTTTTGCGTACAACTTCGGTTCACCGGGCGGCCGGCTCTTGAAACGGCGATGGGCCCAGAGGTATTGCTCCGGGCAGTCACGCAAGACGCCTTCGATCCACTGGTTGATGCGCAGGCAGTCCGCTTCCTCGGTTTCACCTGGGAAGCCTTCGAGCGGCGGGTGAATCACCAGGCGATAACCACTGCCGTCCGCCAGGCGTTCCTGGGTGAACGGCACCACCAGCGCCTTGCCGAGTCGCGCGAACTTGCTGGTGGCGGTGACGGTGGCGGCCTGGATGCCGAACAACGGCACGAAAATGCTTTGCTTGGCGCCATAATCCTGGTCCGGTGCGTACCAGATCGCCCGGCCGGCACGCAGCAACTTGAGCATGCCGCGCACGTCCTCGCGCTCCACCGCCAGGGAATCGAGATTGTGCCGCTCGCGACCGCGACGCTGCACATAGTCGAACAGCGGGTTCTTGTGTTCGCGGTACATGCCGTCGATGGTGTGCTGCTGGCCGAGCAGCGCGGCACCGATTTCCAGCGTGGTGAAGTGCACGGCCATCAGGATCACGCCCTTGCCGTCACGCTGGGCATTCTTCAGGTGCTCCAGGCCTTCGATATGGGCCAGTTTCGCCAGCCGCTCACGCGACCACCACCAGCTCATCGCCATTTCAAAGAAGGCGATACCGGTGGAAGCGAAGTTTTCCTTGAGCAGACGCTTGCGCTCGGCCGCGGATTTTTCCGGGAAGCACAGCTCGAGATTGCGCTTGGCAATGCGCCGCCGGTCGGCCGCTGCCCGATACATCAGGGCGCCCAGGACCCGGCCGATCCACAGCAATGCAGGGTACGGCAGCTGGACAATCAGCCATAACAGCCCCAGGCCGCACCAGAGCGGCCAGAAACGCGGCATCAGAAAGGTTGTTCGAAAACGCGGGCGATCCATTAAAGGTTCCGAAAAGACGATGGCCGCGCATTCTACATCGTTCGACCCGGCTTGCGGCTCGCCGGCGTTCTCGTTATAAGTCTGGGCACTTTTAGTGACAAGTCGTTGTATGCCGAACATGAGCCAAACCGAACCGCTAGACCAAGATCCCGTGTTCCAGCTGAAGGGCAGCATGCTCGCCATTACCGTGCTGGAACTGGCCCGCAATGACCTTGAGGGCCTCGATCGGCAACTGGCCGCCAAGGTTGCCCAGGCGCCGAACTTCTTCAGCAACGCGCCGTTGGTACTGGCCCTGGACAAGCTCCCGGCCAACGGCGGCGCCGTCGATCTGCCCGGCCTGATGCGCGTTTGCCGCCAGCATGGCCTGCGTACCCTGGCGATCCGCGCCAGCCGCATCGAAGACATCGCGGCCGCCATCGCGGTCGACCTGCCGGTGCTGCCGCCATCCGGAGCCCGTGAACGGGCGCTGGACCTGAACGAAGGCGTCGTGGCGAAAAAGCCGGAAAAACCCGCGGAACCGAGCATCAAGCCGACGAAAATCATCACTTCGCCAGTACGTGGTGGCCAGCAGATCTATGCCCAGGGCAGCGACCTGGTGGTGATCTCCTCGGTCAGCCCGGGGGCGGAACTTCTCGCCGATGGGAACATCCATGTATACGGCCCGATGCGCGGTCGTGTGCTGGCCGGCGTCAAAGGCGACACCAAGGCACGGATTTTCTGCCAGCAAATGAGCGCTGAACTGATCTCCATCGCCGGTCATTACAAGGTTTCCGAAGATCTGCGCCGCGACCCGTTGTGGGGTTCGGGCGTGCAGGTCAGCCTGTCAGGCGACGTGTTGAACATCATTCGGCTTTAACGGATACTGCCGCATTTTCCAAGCATCTCTAAAACGTAGCGAAAACGGCTCAAACGAAGTAGGAAAACGGCTACAAACAGTGTTTACCGGGGGTAAACGCCATTTGCGGCCCATTCCAGCCAAGGCTGTCCAACTGCTGTAGTTTTTCAAGAGATGTTTTTCAGGGGCTAAAAGTCCTTTTTCCTTAGGGGTGAAACACCTTGGCCAAGATTCTCGTGGTTACATCCGGCAAGGGTGGTGTGGGTAAGACCACCACCAGCGCCGCTATCGGTACCGGCCTCGCTCTGCGCGGTCACAAAACAGTCATCGTCGACTTCGACGTCGGTTTGCGTAACCTCGACCTGATCATGGGTTGCGAGCGCCGCGTGGTGTATGACTTCGTCAACGTGGTCAACGGCGAAGCCAACCTGCAACAGGCCCTGATCAAAGACAAACGCCTGGAAAACCTCTACGTGCTGGCAGCCAGCCAGACCCGCGACAAAGACGCGCTGACCGTCGAAGGCGTGGAAAAAGTCCTGATGCAACTCAAGGAAGACTTCGAGTTCGTGGTCTGCGACTCCCCGGCGGGCATCGAAAAAGGCGCCCACCTGGCCATGTACTTCGCTGACGAAGCGATCGTCGTGACCAACCCGGAAGTATCTTCGGTGCGTGACTCCGACCGCATGCTCGGCCTGCTGGCCAGCAAGTCGCGTCGTGCCGAACGCGGCGAAGACCCGATCAAGGAACACCTGCTGATTACCCGTTACCATCCAGAGCGCGTGAGCAAGGGTGAAATGCTCGGCGTCGAAGACGTCAAGGAAATCCTCTCGGTGGCCCTGCTCGGCGTGATCCCTGAATCCCAGGCGGTGCTCAAGGCATCCAACCAGGGCGTTCCAGTGATTCTCGACGACCAGAGCGATGCCGGCCAGGCCTACAGCGACACCGTGGACCGCCTGCTGGGCAAAACCGTGGAACATCGTTTCCTCGATGTACAGAAGAAGGGATTCTTCGAGCGCCTGTTTGGAGGCAATTAAACAATGAACCTTTTTGACTTCTTTCGTGCCAACAAAAAGCAAAGCACCGCGTCGGTAGCGAAAGAGCGTCTACAGATCATCGTGGCGCACGAACGCGGCCAACGCAGCACCCCGGACTACCTGCCGGCCTTGCAGAAGGAACTGGTGGAGGTGATTCGCAAGTACGTCAATATCGGGTCCGATGATGTGCATGTCGCACTGGAAAGCCAGGGCAGCTGCTCGATTCTGGAACTCAATATCACCCTGCCAGATCGCTGAGTCGATCCGGCTGGAGCCACGGCGGTTCAGGCCCATCAGGTATCCTGTTGGGCCTGAACCGCCGTTGGCGTTTGTTACGAGGCTGTTTGATGCCGCTGTCCAATATCCACATCATCCATGAGGACGCCGCTGTCCTGGTGGTCAACAAACCCACCCTGTTGCTCTCGGTGCCCGGTCGGGCCGACGACAACAAGGACTGCCTGATTACCCGCCTGCAGGAAAACGGCTACCCGGAAGCGCGAATCGTCCATCGCCTGGATTGGGAAACGTCCGGCATTATCCTGCTGGCCCGCGATCCCGACACGCACCGTGAACTGTCTCGACAATTTCACGACCGCGAAACGGAAAAGGCCTACACCGCCTTGTGCTGGGGTCAGCCGGAGCTCGACAGTGGCAGCATCGACCTGCCGCTGCGCTACGACCCACCGACCAAGCCACGCCACGTGGTGGACCATGAATTCGGCAAACACGCCCTGACCTTCTGGCGTGTGCTGGAACGCTGTGGCGATTGGTGCCGCGTCGAACTCACACCGATCACCGGACGCTCGCACCAATTGCGCGTGCACATGCTGTCGATCGGTCACCCGCTGCTGGGCGACGGACTCTACGCCCATGAGCAAGCCCTGGCCGCCTGGCCACGACTGTGCCTGCATGCCAGTATGCTCAGCTTCACTCACCCACAAAGCGGTGAGCGACTGCGCTTCGAGTGCCCTGCGCCTTTTTGACAACCCCAAGCCTCGCCTGAAAACGCCCTTCGATTGAAGGGCGTTTTCATTTGTTGTCACATACCCCGTTATAAAAAGGGGTGAAGCAATGCCGCGAGCCAATACGGTAAACTTGCGTCTCTGTTGCCTGGAGCTACTTATGCGCGAAGCGCTGACCCCCCTGGAAAAAACACCGCACCAGTTGCTCTACCTCATCTATGGCAACCAGGATGTCTACCGGCGCGAAGCCAAGTTCAGCATGCTCACCGCCCTGGCACAGCTCAAACGGGGTGAGTCGCTGTGCATCAGGGTCATGACCGATCGTCCCGAGGATTATGCCGGCTGGCCGGTCGACACCATCGCCCTGGACGAGCAGACCCTGGCCCAATGGCAGGGCGAAAACGGCTATCACCACCGGCGCAAGGGCTGTGCTATCGCCCAAGGGCTGAAGCTTGCACAGAAGACCCTGTTCGTCGACACCGACACGCTGTTCCTCGAATCGCCCCATCGCGTCTTCGAACGGATCGGGCCCGGGCGCTATGTCATGGACCGTTTCGAATACGACTGGAGCTACGTCTGCGAACGCCCCGACTACGTCAAACTCGGGCGTTGCCTGCAAGCTCATGGCATCTCCTCCGACAATAGTTTCAAGCTTTACAACAGCGGGCTGTGCGGTGTCACCGACGGCGATACGCCCCTGCTGGAAAAATCGATCCGCCTGATCGATGAATGGACCCAGGGCTCGTTCGACATCCATACCATCGAGCAGATCGCCCTGTCGTTCGCGATGCGCAACCAGCCCGTTCAGGAGGCGAAGAAATTCGTTTATCACTACTTCGCTGAAAAACGCTTCTTCCACGCCATGCAGAAGCATTTTTTCAGCCGTCATGGCGAGCAGTTCCGCCTAGAGCTCCCGGCCTTATGCACTGAGGTCCCGCGCTGCAAACCCGTGCCCTCACCCTGGAACCGCCTGCGCATCAAGTGGCAACTGCGCAACAAGCACAAGAGCGTGAAAAAGGTCGGTCGCGACCTGCTGTATGGCAGCGCGGCACCTGATCATCCGTATTACGAAGTGTGCCGCCATGAGTGGTGGGAGTCCGCCTCTCGGGAAATCCTGCGCTGGGAAGAAGACCAACAGAAAAGGTTCTTCGGCACGGAAAAGGGTCGCTGGCCGAAACACCTGCCCCGGCCGACCAAGTCTTCGGACGAACAAACCATCATTGCCTACCTGCGCGAGCGGATGAATCATTGACGGCTTGGCGGGCTCGGTGCTGAAAGCTCTTGTCCAATGCATCGGGCCAATACGTTAAACTGGCGCCATTGCTGTCTGGAGCTACTTATGCGCGAAGAGTTGAACCAAGGCCTGATCGATTTCCTCAAGGCCTCCCCTACCCCGTTCCACGCCACCGCCAGCCTTGTTCAGCGCCTGGAAGCGGCGGGTTTCCAACGCCTGGACGAACGCGAGCCATGGAACACCGAGGCCAATGGTCGCTACTACGTCACCCGCAACGACTCGTCGATCGTCGCGATCAAGATGGGCCGGCACTCGCCGCTGCACGGTGGCATTCGCCTGGTCGGCGCCCACACCGACAGCCCGTGCCTGCGGGTCAAGCCCCAGCCGGAACTGCAACGCCAGGGTTTCTGGCAATTGGGCGTCGAAGTCTATGGCGGCGCCCTGCTGGCCCCCTGGTTCGACCGCGACCTGTCCCTGGCCGGCCGCGTCACCTTCCGTCGTGACGGCAAGGTCGAGAGCCAGTTGATCGACTTCAAGGCGCCGATCGCGATCATCCCCAACCTGGCCATTCACCTCAATCGTGAAGCCAACATGGGCTGGGCGATCAATGCCCAGACCGAGCTGCCACCGGTACTGGCGCAATTCGCCGGTGACGAGCGCGTGGATTTCCGCGCCGTGCTCACCGACCAACTGGCCCGCGAACACGGCCTGAACGCCGACGTCGTGCTGGATTACGAACTGAGCTTCTACGACACCCAAAGCGCGGCGGTCATCGGCCTGCATGGTGATTTCATTGCCGGTGCGCGCCTGGACAACCTGCTGTCCTGTTATGCCGGCCTGCAAGCACTGCTGACCACCGATACCGACGAAACCTGCGTGCTGGTCTGCAATGACCATGAAGAAGTCGGCTCGTGCTCGGCCTGTGGCGCCGACGGCCCGATGCTGGAGCAGACGTTGCGGCGCCTGCTGCCCGAAGGCGACGAATTCGTGCGCACCATCCAGAAATCCCTGCTGGTCTCGGCCGACAACGCCCACGGCGTGCACCCCAACTACGCCGACAAGCACGATGCCAATCACGGCCCGAAACTCAACGCCGGCCCCGTGATCAAGGTCAACAGCAACCAGCGCTACGCCACCAACAGCGAAACCGCCGGGTTCTTCCGTCACCTGTGCATGGCCGAAGAAGTGCCGGTACAGAGCTTCGTGGTGCGCAGCGACATGGGTTGCGGCTCGACCATCGGCCCGATCACCGCCAGCCACCTGGGCGTGCGTACCGTGGACATCGGCCTGCCGACCTTCGCCATGCATTCGATCCGCGAACTGTGCGGCAGCCATGACCTGGCGCATCTGGTCAAGGTGCTGAGCGCGTTCTACGCCTGCCGCGAATTGCCGTAGGTTCCTGTAGGAGCTGCCGCAGGCTGCGATCTTTTGACTTTGAAAATCAAAAGATCGTCCGAACGCGGCCCGAGCCTGCGGCAGCTCCTACACGGGTCGCAGGAAATCCACCTAGACTTTAATTATCCCTTTTGACAAGGCAGTCGCCATGATCACGATGTCCTCGTTCCACGGCATGCTCATCCCCATTCTCATCGGGATGATCATGCTGGCAGTCGGTTTCAACTTTCGCGACAAGAACGCAGGCGTGCTCGCCATGTGGCTCGGCATGCTGCTGATCCTCGCCACGGTGATCTTCAAGATCCTCGCCAAACTCAACGAATAAATCCCCACCCCGGCTCGCATTGGTCCAGACGGGCTCGTACACTCGGTCGATCTGCCCATTTCGAGGTTGACCGCCTAGTGTTCGCTCGTCTATTCGCCCTGCCGTGCCTTTTCCTTATCTGCCTGATGACGCTGATGCCGTCAGCGCCTGCCCAGGCCGCCGGGCTGCCGAGCCTGCTTGGCAGCCCGGCAAAAACCCAACCCGAGGCGCAGGAACCCCTCGGGCAATCCCTGGATGAAGTCATCAAGTCGCTGGAGAACGATCAGCAGCGCAGCAAGCTGCTGGCGGATCTGAAGAAGCTGCGCGACGCCACAAAAAAAGCCCAGCCGGTCGCCGAGGAAGGCGTACTGGGCCTGATTGGTGGAACCCTGGCCAGCTTCGAAAAGCAGTTTTCCGGCGTCGACAGCCCGCTCAATCGCTGGTCCAGCGAGTTCGACCTGGCCAAGGATGAATTGACCGCGCTGATACTGCCGGCCAACGAGTGGCTGCCGATCATCTTCGCCTTTGCCATGATCCTGATGGTCTGGAGCCTGCTGGCGGCGGCGCTGATCTGGGTCAGTCATCGAGTGCGCATGCGCTTTGGCCTGACCGAAGAACTGCCGCAACACCCCAGGGCCCTGGACATGCTGCGTTTCGCCCTGCGCAAGCTGGGGCCGTGGCTAATCGCGCTGGTCATCACCGTCTACATGAGCTACGCCCTACCCTCGTCACTCGGTAAAAGCCTGGCCATGGTGCTGGCGTATGCGCTAGTGGTCGGCACCTGTTTCTCGGCGATCTGCGTGATTGCCTTTTCCCTGCTCGACGGCCCGCACCGTCACCGCGCCCTGTACATCCTGCGGCACCAGGCCTTCCGGCCGCTGTGGCTGATCGGCAGTTTCGCCGCTTTCGGTGAAGCCCTGAACGACCCGCGCCTGGTGGAAAGCCTTGGCGTGCACCTGGCACATACCGCGGCGACGGTGGCCAATGTATTGGCCGCATTGTCCACGGGGTTGTTCATCCTGCGGTTCCGCCGCCCGATTGCCCACTTGATCCGCAACCAGCCGCTGTCCCGGCGCCTGACCCGCCGTGCCCTCAGCGACACCATCGATATTCTCGGCACCTTCTGGTATGTCCCGGCGCTGGTGCTGGTGGGGATTTCCCTGTTCGCCACCTTCGTCTCGGCCGGCGACACCAGCACCGCCCTGCGCCAGTCGCTGATCTGCACCGTGTTGCTGGTGTTGTGCATGGTCATCAATGGCCTGGTACGCCGTCACGCCCTCAAGCCGCAACGCGGGGCCAAGCGTCACGCCCTGTATTCGGAACGCCTGAAAAACTTCTTCTATACCCTGGCCCATCTGCTGGTCTGGCTGGCATTCATCGAGCTGGGCCTGCGGGTCTGGGGCATGTCGCTGATCAGCTTCACCGAAGGCGAAGGCCATGAGGTCAGCGTCAAACTGTTCAGCCTGGTCGGCACGCTGATCTTTGCCTGGCTGATCTGGATCCTCAGCGACACCGCCGTGCATCACGCCCTCACGCGCTCGCGCAAAGGCCTGGCCAACGCCCGCGCACAGACCATGATGCCGCTGATCCGCAACGTGCTGTTCGTGGCGATCTTCATCGTCGCGCTGATCGTCGCCCTGGCGAACATGGGCATGAACGTCACGCCACTGCTGGCCGGTGCCGGTGTGATCGGCCTGGCCATCGGCTTTGGCGCGCAATCGCTGGTGGCCGACCTGATCACCGGGCTGTTCATCATCATCGAAGATTCCCTGGCCATCGACGATTACGTGGACGTCGGCGGCCACCTGGGTACCGTCGAGGGCCTGACCATTCGTACCGTGCGCCTGCGGGACATCGACGGCATCGTCCACACCATTCCGTTCAGCGAAATCAAGAGCATCAAGAACTACTCCCGGGAATTCGGCTACGCGATCTTCCGGGTCGCGGTGCCTGCCAACATGGACATCGACAACGCGATCAAGCTGATGCGCGACGTCGGCCAGAAAATGCGCACCGACCCGCTGCAGCGGCGCAATATCTGGTCGCCCCTGGAATTTCAGGGTGTGGAAAGTTTCGAGTCCGGCAATGCGATCCTGCGGGCCCGGTTCAAGACCGCCCCGATCAAGCAGTGGGAAGTTTCACGGGCATTCAACCTGTCGCTCAAACGACATCTGGATGAAGCCGGGCTGGACCTGGCCACACCGCGCATGAGCATCCATGTGGTGACGGCGGGCGGCGGTGAAGAAAAGGGTTAAACAGTTAAACGCAGGCCAAAAAAAATCCCCGAACCAGTCGGGGATTTTTTATGTTCGATCAATCAGCCCGAGGGCGGATCAATCTTCGCGGTAGCGACGCAGCTTCAACTGCTTGCCGGCAACGCGAGTGTCCTTCAGCTTGGTCAGCAACTTCTCCAGACCATCTTCCGGCAGCTCGACGAGGCTGAAGCTGTCACGCACCTGGATGCGACCGATGGCTTCACGGGCCAGACCACCTTCGTTGAGGATGGCGCCCAGCAGGTTCTTGGCAGCGATACCATCACGCGCACCCAGCGCGGTACGGCAACGAGCACGGCCTTCGCCCAGCGGCATCGGAGCGCGACGCTCGCGGTCACCACGCTCTGGACGATCACCGGAACGCTCTGGACGATCGCCACGCGGTGCGTTGTTCGGCACCAGTGGACGTTCTTTCTCGATAGCGGCCAGGTTCAGCGCTTGACCGTTGGTAGCCTTGCGCAGCAGGGCTGCGGCCAAGGCACGCGGGCTGCAACCGATGTCGGCGGTCAGGCGATCGAGCAGATCACCGTGGGTCGATTCGGCTTCAGCCACCAGCGGCGACAGGCTGTTGGTCAGCTTCTTGATGCGCGCATCCAGAACGGCTTGAGCGTCCGGCAGGCGAACTTCAGCAACCTTCTGACCGGTTACACGCTCGATCACTTGCAGCATGCGGCGCTCACGTGGAGTCACCAGCAGCAGCGCACGACCTTCGCGACCAGCACGGCCGGTACGGCCGATACGGTGAACGTAGGATTCCGGATCGTACGGCATGTCAACGTTGAACACGTGAGTGATGCGCGGAACGTCCAGGCCACGAGCAGCAACGTCGGTCGCCACAACGATGTCCAGACGGCCATCCTTGAGGGAGTCGATCACGCGCTCACGCTGGTTCTGGGCAATGTCACCGTTCAGCGCAGCGGCTTTGTAGCCTTTGGCTTCCAGGGCACTGGCCAGGTCCAGGGTCGCTTGCTTGGTGCGCACGAACATGATCAGGGCGTCGAAGTCTTCCACTTCCAGCAAGCTGAGAACGGCAGAAGTCTTCTGGTCAGCGTGAACCAGCAGGTGAGCCTGCTCGATCGCGGTAACGGTCTGGGTCTTGCTCTGGATCTTCACGTGCTTCGGATCGCGCAGGTGGCGCTCAGCGATGGCACGGATCGATTGCGGCAAGGTGGCCGAGAACAATACGGTCTGACGGGTTTCCGGCATGGCCTTGAAGATAACTTCCAGGTCGTCCATGAAGCCCAGCTTGAGCATTTCGTCGGCTTCGTCGAGAACCAGGTGGTTCACGGTCGCCAGTACTTTTTCGTCGCGACGCAGGTGGTCGCACAGACGGCCCGGAGTGGCGACAACGATCTGTGCGCCATTACGGATTGCTTTCAATTGTGGGCCCATCGGCGCGCCGCCGTAGACAGCCACAACAGTTACGCCCGGCATTTGCTTGGCGTAGGTTTCGAAAGCGGTTGCAACTTGTAGCGCCAACTCACGAGTTGGGGCCAGGATCAGAGCTTGCGGCTCGCGCTTGGACGGATCAATGCGGTGCAGGATAGGCAGGGCAAAGGCAGCGGTTTTACCGGTACCGGTTTGCGCCTGGCCAATCATATCGTGACCGGCGAGAATGATCGGGATCGACTGCTGCTGAATGGCCGAAGGCTCTTCATAGCCGGTAGCGACTACTGCAGCGACAATATTAGGGTGAAGTTCAAGAGCGGCGAAGCCGCCGATTTCCTGGGTCATGGGTCTGCCTCTAAGTGCATCCGCAAAGACCCATGCTCCAAAGCTGCGCATGCCGTGTTGAGACTCAAGAGTCGCCCTGGCAGCTTTGTCGGCGGGGATTTGCGAAAACGAATGAATGAAAAAGAATCGTTCAGGAAGAGTTCGCTGGGCGAACGTGCAACCGAATATGACTTCGGGGAATTGCGCCACCTAAACGCGGCCCGGCTAAAGGCCGGCGCGCACTATACCGGAATTTGCCGAAAAAGGGAGCTTTTTTTATCGCAAAACTCCCATATACGGCGTTCTGTCACAGGCTTTGCGGATAATCGCACGAGCGTCTACTTTTCAAAGGCCCTGCCCTGCGGGCGATGACGCTAAAACGGTTCACCCACCCGCCACAAACCCCGGGTCTGCGCGCCCATCTCCCGCTCGAGGAAATGCCGCATGAAAGAGCTCAATACCAGCCGCGTGAGCCGTGAAAAGCGCGGTCATGTCCTGATGATCGGACTGGACCGGGTCGCCAAGCGCAACGCCTTCGATCTCGACCTGCTCAACGAGCTGAGCCTGGCCTACGGCGAGTTCGAAGCCGACAGCGAAGCACGGGTGGCCGTGGTCTTCGGTCATGGCGAACATTTTACCGCCGGCCTGGACCTGGTCAGTGCCAGCGCGGCGCTGACCGAAGGCTGGCAAGCCCCGCCCGGCGGCTGCGACCCGTGGGGAGTTTTCGCCGGGCCCAGGGTCAACAAACCGGTGATCGTCGCCGCCCAAGGCTACTGCCTGACCATCGGCATCGAGTTGATGCTGGCCGCCGATATCAACTTGTGTGCCAGCAACACCCGCTTCGCGCAGATGGAAGTGCAGCGCGGCATCTTCCCCTTCGGCGGGGCCACGTTGCGCCTGCATCAGGTGGCTGGCTGGGGCAACGCCATGCGCTGGATGCTCACGGGCGACGAGTTCGATGCCCATGATGCGCTGCACCTGGGGTTGGTGCAGGAAGTCATGGCCAGCGAGGATTTGCTGCCGCGGGCAATTGAACTGGCCGAGCGCATTGCCCGGCAGGCGCCGCTGGGAGTCCAGGCAACGTTGCTGTCTGCCCGGCAGGCCCGCTACGAGGGCGAGACCGCCGCGGCGCGAGGGCTGCCGACGCTGGTGAAGAAGTTGCTGACCAGCGAGGATGCGCAGGAAGGTGTGCGATCGCTGGTTGAGCGGCGCCCCGGCATTTTCAAAGGTTGCTGAAAATCCGTGTAGGAGCTGCCGCAGGCTGCGATCTTTTGATCTTTAAAATCAAAAGATCGCAGCCTGCGGCAGCTCCTACAGGTGATCTTCATGTCGCCGGGCGAATCGCCTTGATCAACGACTGCAACGAATACCCCAACCGCGGCGCCAGCGCTTCGGCCCGCGCGGTCAGGGCCTCCATGTCCAGCACCTGATCCAGTTCCGATGGCACGATCAGGATCACGTTGCCCTCCTTCACCGGCAGCTCCCAGTAATGTCGGTGATAAAGCCCGCGCAGCAACGCAGCGCCCAGTGGCTTGCCATCGTCGGTGGCCCATTGGTTGATCACCAGCCAGCCTCCCGGATTCAGGCGTTTCTGGCAGTTTTCCAGGAACGACCAGGCCAGGTGCCCGACACCCGGACCGACGTCGGTATACAGGTCGACGAAAATCAGGTCGGCAGGTTCAGCGGTGTCGAGCAGCTCCAGGGCATCGCCCACGCGGATATACAGGCGCGGATCATCGTCCAGCCCCAGGTATTCGATCGCCAGGCGCGGCACATCCGGGCGCAGCTCGATGGCTTCGACATCTTCCAGCGGCAGGAACTTGAGGCAGGCCTGGGTCAGCGTGCCGGCACCGAGCCCCAGGAACAGCGCGCTTTCCGGCTGTTCATGGCACAGCGCGCCAATCAGCATCGCCCGGGTATAGTCGTACTCGAGCCAGCTCGGATCAGCGGTGAACACGCAACTTTGCTCGATGGCATCACCGAATTCGAGAAAACGGTAATCGGCCACTTCCAGCACGCGGATCACGCCAAATTCGTCCTGCACCTCGGCGAGCAGATGCTCGACGCGCTCCTCAGTCATTTCGTCTCCTGATCGTCACCGGGCCTTCTTGGGCAAACAGCAACGCGATAAACCGCAGCGGAAGCGGCAAAGGCGCGATTGTCGGCGAAGCGACGGGAACAGGTCACGCACTAATTGCTGATAACATGGACGTCCGAGCGGAAAACACTAGAGATCATGATGAGCCAACCCTGGAGCCCTGACAGCTGGCGCGCCCTGCCGATCCAGCAACAACCCCAATACCCCGACGCGGTGCATCTGCAGCACGTCGAGCAGACCCTGGCCAGCTACCCGCCGCTGGTGTTTGCCGGGGAAGCCCGGGAATTGCGCCGTCAGTTTGCCGAAGTGACCCAGGGGCGCGCGTTCTTGCTGCAGGGCGGCGACTGCGCCGAAAGTTTCGCCGAGTTTTCCGCCGCGAAGATCCGCGACACCTTCAAGGTGCTGCTGCAAATGGCCATTGTCATGACGTTCGCGGCCGGTTGCCCGGTGGTCAAGGTCGGGCGCATGGCCGGACAGTTCGCCAAGCCTCGTTCGGCCAATGACGAGACCATCGACGGCGTGACACTGCCGGCCTACCGTGGCGATATCGTCAACGGCATCGGTTTCGATGAAAAGAGCCGCGTGCCGGACCCGGAACGTCTGCTGCAGTCCTACCACCAGTCCACCGCCACCCTGAACCTGCTGCGCGCTTTCGCCCAGGGCGGGTTTGCCGACCTGCACCAGGTACACAAGTGGAACCTCGATTTCATTGCCAACTCGGCCCTGGCGGAAAAGTACAGCCACCTGGCCGACCGCATCGATGAAACCCTGGCGTTCATGCGCGCCTGTGGCATGGACAGCTCGCCGCAACTGCGCGAAACCAGTTTCTTCACCGCCCACGAAGCGTTGCTGCTCAATTATGAGGAAGCCTTCGTTCGTCGCGACAGCCTGACCAACGACTATTACGACTGTTCGGCGCACATGCTGTGGATCGGCGACCGCACCCGCCAGCTCGACGGCGCGCATGTCGAATTCCTGCGCGGGGTGAACAATCCGATCGGGGTCAAGGTCGGCCCGAGCATGAACCCCGAAGACCTGATCCGCCTGATCGACGTGCTCAACCCCGACAACGATCCCGGTCGCCTGAACCTGATCGCACGGATGGGCGCGAACAAGGTCGGCGATCATTTGCCACAGCTGATCCGCGCCGTGCAGCGTGAAGGCCGACAGGTGCTGTGGAGTTCCGACCCGATGCACGGCAACACCATCAAGGCCAGCAGCGGCTACAAGACCCGCGACTTCGCGCAGATCCTTGGCGAAGTGAAGCAGTTCTTCCAGGTCCACGAAGCCGAAGGCAGTTACGCCGGCGGCATCCACATCGAGATGACCGGGCAGAACGTCACCGAGTGCATCGGTGGTGCGCGGCCGATCACCGAGGACGGTTTGTCGGATCGCTACCACACCCATTGCGACCCGCGGATGAATGCCGATCAGTCGCTGGAGCTGGCGTTTTTGATTGCTGAAACTTTGAAGCAAGTTCGGCGGTAGTTTTTGATCACCTGATGTACCGCTATCGCCAGCAGGCTGGCTCCCACATGGGTTTTGTGTACGACACAGGTCCAATGTGGGAGCCAGCCTGCTGGCGATTGGGCCAGATCATTCATCCCTCTATCTGTGCCAATGCCACCCGCAATCTGTACGCGCTCGCCCTAGGGCAACTCAACTGCACCCGCTCCAGCCCCAACCAATCCGCCATCCGTCGCAGATTCACGGCCAACGCCAACATTCCCTCATCATCCAGCCCCGCCTCCTCCTCATGCACGGCATGCACCGCCAATCGCCCGGCAGCCCGCTCGGCACGCAGATCGACCCGCGCGGCAATCCGCTCATTGTGAAGAAACGGCAGCACGTAATAGCCATAGACCCGCTTGTCCGGCGGCGTGTAGATCTCCAGCCGGTAGCGAAAATCGAACAGGCGCTCGGTACGGCTGCGCTCCCAGATCAGCGAATCAAAAGGTGACAGCAACGCGCTGGCCTCGACCTTGCGCGGCACCTTGGGCCCGGGCAGGCAATAGGCCGGTTGCTTCCAGCCCAGGACTTCGCAGATGAGCAACTCGCGCGCCTCGACCAACTCCGCCAGACGCGGACGACTGTCGGCAGGATTCAGACGGAAGTAGTCGCGCAAGTCCTTCTCGGTACCCACGCCCAAAGCTGTCGCGGCATGCAGCAGCAAACCGCGCTGGGCCTCGGCTTCATTGAGCAACGGCTGTGCCAGAACCTGCGAAGGAATGACCCGCTCCGGCAGGTCATAAAGCCGTTCGAAGCCACGCCTGCCCGCCACTGTCACCTCGCCGGCGGCGAACAACCATTCCAGCGCATGCTTTTCCGCGCTCCAGTCCCACCAGGGCCCTGCCCGTTCCTGGCGGGTCGACAGGCTGCCGGCACCCAACGCACCGCGCTCTTCAACGCAGGCCAGCACCCGGCGCACGGTGTCCTGCTGTTCGCGACCGAAACGCGCCAGTTGTTGATAAATGTCTTCGCCACGGCTGGCCCGCCCCATGCGCCAGCGCATCAGCGGGTACAGCGACAAGGGCAGCAGGGACGCTTCATGCCCCCAGTACTCGAACAAGGTACGGTGTCGCCCCTGGCTCCAGGCCGCCCGGTCGAGCAAGTCGGCTGAATAATGCCCAAGCCGGGAAAACAGTGGCAGGTAGTGCGAGCGCACCAGTGCATTGACCGAGTCGATCTGCAAAATGCCCAGGCGCTCGATCAAGCGGTTGATCGCGGCAGGCTTGACCGACGCTGGCGACTGGCGCCCGGCAAAACCCTGGGCGGACAGCGCCAGGCGTCTGGCTTGTTTCAAGGAAAAAGACAGGGAAGCAGGCATCTGAAGGCTCATCGGCAAGGCTCTCCCCACCTTAGCGGCAGGCGGGGAAAACGCCAATGGCCACGTCTCATCGCTTGAGTGGATCATCCCAGAACGGGCGAGTCGCCTCCCGGCGGACATCGGCTCGACTCAAGCCAATATCGCGCAGGCAGTCATCGCTCAATTGCGCCAGCTCGCTGCGATCCCTGCTCAGTTGGCGCCAGCGCTGCAGTCGTGTGATCGCTGCCCAGACTGGCTCTCGAAGTCTGTGGAGTGCAGTTCGCACGCCATGCCTCGCGCGTATTCCTTCAATGCTTCGTCGTTCCATGACACCACTCCTCGATGTTGGGGAGAGGATCTTCGGCCAGTGTAAAAACAGGCTCCAGCAAAGCTCTATGACCATCTGTTTCGGGCTCGCGACAACCCCGTCAGCCCGGGCCTTTGCCGGGATGACGGGGTAGTGTCGGGACATTTCATGGGGTGTCGAGCCTACTTTCCATTGCCCATCGGGTCTTGCCAGAAGTGCAGTTCTGCTTCGTGAGCGACGTCGGCACGACTCAAGCCGATGTCCTTCAACGCTTCATCACTCATGCTCGCCAGCATTTCGCGCTCACGGTGCAGCTCGTACCAGCGGCCGACCTTGTGCAACAGATCGGAAATCAGGTGAACCGAATGTTTTTCAGCGCCATGGATTTCATGTTGACCTTTCATCTTGTTGCCCTCCGTTTGGATGGCTCAAGTCTCTGCCCGGGACTAAGATCAATCCAACGAATGTTTCTGATGGTAACCATCTCGGAGATTGATGCATGTCGGCCTACCCGAGTATCGATACCGAAGTGCTGCGCACCTTTGTCGCCATCGCCGACCAGGGTGGTTTCACCCGCGCCGGTGAATTGGTCCATCGCACCCAGTCAGCTGTCAGCATGCAGATGAAGCGGCTGGAAGAAGATGTGCTGCAGCGCCAGTTGTTCCAGCGCGACGGACGCCAGGTGCGGCTCACAGCCGAAGGCCAGGTGTTGCTGGGTTATGCGCGGCGAATCCTCAAGCTGCACAGCGAGGTGTTCAACACCCTGCGTGAGCCACACATGGTCGGCACGGTGCGCATCGGCACCCCGGACGACTACGTGATGCGTTTTCTGCCAGGGATATTGCGCCAGTTTGCCCAGTCCTACCCGCTGGTGCAGATCGAAGTGCATTGTGAATCATCAAAACAACTGCTGATGCGCCAGGACCTGGACTTGTCCATCGTCACTCGCGAGCCGGGCAGCGAAATCGGCCAGTTGTTGCGCAAGGAACGTTTTGTCTGGGCTGAGGCGCAGTGCTACAGCGCCCACGAGCAGACGCCCTTGCCCCTGGCGATGTTCAACAGTGATTGCTTCTGCCGGATGTGGGCCTGCAACGCCCTCGATGCCCAAGGGCGCGATTATCGCGTGGCGTATAACAGCGACAGCCTGTCGGCGATCATGGCGGTGGTCAGCGCCGGCCTGGCGGTCACCGCGCAACTGGAAAGCCTGATCACCGCGGACATGCGCATCCTCGGTGAAGCCGAGGATCTGCCGGTGCTGCCCGAGGCCAGCATCATGCTGGTGCGCAACCTGCATAATCCGTCACCGATCACCGAGTGCCTGGCCGAGCACATCGTCGAAGGTTTCAAGCTTTAAAAACAAGCATGACCGCACATAACAGCAGAAAGCCGCAAAACAAGGCGCGCAGCAGGCGCTCCGGCAGGCTGTGGGCGATCTTCACGCCCCAACTGATGCTCATCAACCCACCGATCGCCAGTGGCACACCAATCATCCAGTTCACCTGGTGATGCACCCCATAGGTAACCAGGGTGACGCCGGTGCTCGGTAGCGCCAGTGCCAGGGACAGGCCCTGGGCAACCACCTGGGTGGTGCCGAACACACTGGTCAACACCGGTGTCGCCACCACGGCCCCGCCCACGCCAAACAACCCGCCCATGGTGCCGGATGCCGCACCGAGTACGCCCAGCCAGGGCCATGAATGGTTCATCTGCGCCGAAGGCGGCGTGCTGGCCATGAACATCCGCGCGAGGTTGTAGGCGCAAAGTGCGACCAGGAATGCGACAAATCCGATACGCATGGTTTGCGCATCGACCCCTACTGCCCAGATCGATCCGAGCCAGGCGAAGCAGAACCCCATCGAAGCCAGCGGCAGCGCGTAGCGCAACTCGATCTTGTTGCGTTGATGGTAGCGCCACAGTGCCAGCATCACGTTCGGCACCACCATCACCAGCGCCGTCCCTTGGGCAATCTGCTGATCGAGACCGCACAACACGCCCAGCAACGGAATCGCGATCAATCCCCCGCCAATGCCAAACAGGCCGCCGAGGGTTCCCAGGGCCGCGCCGAATACCAGATACAACACAAATTCAATCACAGCGCATTTCTCCACACGTCAGGCGATTCATCCTACGCAACTGGTTCTAGCGGGGAAACGCACAGCAACGCACAATGGCTATGCCAAACTTGCACAAGCATCGAGCCAAACATGAATCCCAATCAACTGACCGAACAACTGGGCCTGTTTCTGGATGTGCTGGAAACCGGCAGCTTTTCCGCAGCGTCCCGCCGTCATCCCCTGACGCCCTCGGCAGTGGCGCGGCGCATCGACAGCCTGGAAAGCGCCGTCGGCAGCCAGTTGTTCATTCGCAGTACCCACGCGGTGCGCGCGACGCCGGCGGGGCTGGCGTTTGCCGAACGGGCACGGCGGATAGTCGCCGAACTGCGCCTGGCCCGGGCCGAAGCGGTGTCCCTGAGCAGTGCTCCGGAAGGCCTGATTCGTATCGACGCACCGGCTGCGTTCGGGCGGCGACATCTGGCACCGGTGATTGCCGATTTCCTGCTGCTTTATCCCGGCCTCGACGTGCAATTGCAGCTGATCGACAGTTTTGTCGACATGCAGGGCTTGAACCTGGGCAAGGTCGACCTGGTGTTGCGCGCCGGGCAATTGGCCGATACGCGGTTGGTGGCCACGCCGCTGGCGAGCATGGTGCGTGTCGCCTGCGCCAGCCCCGACTACTTGCAGCGCCGCGGCGTGCCGAAAGATCCGGCGCAGCTGGTCGAACATGACGGCCTCGACTGGGCCGGCCTGGCCCCGCCCTTCGCCTGGCGCTTCGAACGGGATGGCCAGATGCAACTGCATCGGCCGTCGCGCGTGCGCATGAGCGCCAACAATGCCGAAGCGCTGATCTACAGCGCACTGGCCGGCCTGGGCATCGCCCACCTGCCGACCTGGCTCGTCAGCGAATACCTGTTGCGTGGCGAACTGCTGCCGTTATTCTGCGAAAACGGCCTGCCGAAACCGGAAAGCTCCGGGATCTACGCCTTGCGACTGCAGCAGCAGCCTAACTCTCGCAGCCGCCTGTTGCTGGAATACCTGAAAACCCGCTTCAGCCCCATTCCGCCCTGGGACCTGGCGTTGCAAACCAACCTGGGCCGGCATTAGTCGAAAATTGCTGGCGCGTTAAAGATTTGACCGCTAGTTTTATCAGGATCACTGATCAAGGCTTCCAAATGACCACCAAGCGCGACACCCCGGATAACTGCGACGACTTGCTGCTGGACAATCAGGCCTGCTTCGCCCTGCATTCCACTTCGCTGATGCTGACCAAGGTCTACAAACCCTTGCTGCAGGCGTTGGGCCTGACTTATCCGCAATACCTGGCGATGATGGTGCTGTGGGAACAGGACGGCTTGACCGTAGGTGAAATCAGCGCGCGCCTATTGACCGATCCCGGCTCGCTGACCCCGCTGCTCAAGCGCCTGGAAGCCGAAGGCGTGCTCAGCCGCACCCGCAGCCGTGAGGACGAGCGCGTGGTGATCGTCGAACTCACCGAACAGGGCCGCGCCTTGCGCGACAAGGCCCGGGGCATTCCCCAGTGCATCCTCGGCGCCAGTGGGATGACCCTGGAGCGACTGCAAAAGCTTCAAGCGGAACTGCAGGAACTGCGTCGTCACCTGCAAGAAAACCTCTGACTTTCAAACCACCGAACGTCCCACAGTTTGTTCTGCGCTTGTGTTGAAAATTCAGCTGATCTGCATTTTTTCAAAATTTATCTTGCGCACTAAACATTAGCGCGATACATTTATTTCGCACTTACTTAGCGCGCAAACATTTAGCGCAATCAACCAAACCCGAACGAGGCTTTCACCATGCAAACTCTCTACACCGCAATCGCAACCTCCACCGGTGGCCGTGACGGTCGTGCGATCTCCAGCGACAACATTCTCGACGTCAAACTCGCCACCCCGAAAGAACTCGGCGGTGCTGGCGGCGCGGCGACCAACCCGGAGCAACTGTTCGCCGCCGGCTACTCCGCCTGCTTCATCGGCGCACTGAAATTCGTCGCCAGCCAGACCAAACGCAAGATCCCCGACGACGCCTCGATCACCGCCCACGTCGGCATCGGCCAGATCCCTGGCGGTTTCGGCCTGGACATCGACCTGCACATCAGCCTGCCAGGGCTTGAACAAGCCGACGCACAAACCCTGGTCGATGCGGCCCACCAGGTCTGCCCGTACTCCAACGCCACCCGCGGCAACGTCGAAGTACGTCTGCACGTCACCGTCTAACCGCTGATCACCCAGGCCCGAACAGGAAACGAACATGAACGCTTTCAGCAAAGTCTTGACCGGTACCCTTCTCGCCCTGTCCGTGCACAGTGCATTCGCCGGCGACGTTGAACGCAACACCCAGGCATTCCTCGATGTGCTGAATGCAGGTACCGGCAAGCCGCTTGAACAACTCAGCCCGAAAGACGCCCGCGCCGTGCTGACGGGTGCACAGGCCGGGGTGAAACTGACGCTGCCAAAAGCCGATGTCAGCCAGAAGACCATTCAAGTCGACGGCCAACCGCTGAACCTGACCATCGTCAGGCCGGCCGGGGTCAAGGGTGAGCTGCCCGTGTTCATGTTCTTCCACGGCGGTGGCTGGGTGCTGGGGGATTTCCCGACCCACGAGCGGCTGGTGCGTGATCTGGTGACGGGTTCGGGGGCCGCGGCCGTGTTCGTGAACTACACGCCATCTCCGGAAGCCCATTACCCGGTGGCGATCAACCAGGCTTACGCCGCGACGAAATGGGTGTCCGAGCACGGCAAGGAGATCAACGTCGATGGCAAGCGCCTGGCAGTAGCCGGCAACAGTGTCGGCGGCAACATGGCGGCGGTGGTTGCGCTGATGGCCAAGGACAAGGGCACTCCGGCAATCAAGTTCCAGGTGTTGCTGTGGCCGGTCACGGATGCCAACTTCGAAACCGCTTCCTACAACCAGTATGCCGAAGGGCACTTCCTCACCAAAAATGCGATGAAGTGGTTCTGGGATAACTACACCACCGACGCCAACCAGCGTAACGAAATCTACGCCTCACCTCTGCGCGCAACCACTGCCCAGTTGAAAGGGTTGCCGCCAGCATTGGTGCAGACCGCCGGTGCCGACGTGTTGCGCGACGAAGGTGAAGCCTACGCCCGCAAACTCGACGAGGCTGGCGTGGCGGTGACATCGGTTCGCTACAACGGCATGATCCACGACTACGGTTTGCTCAACGTGGTGAGCCAGGTGCCGGCGGTGCGATCGGCGATGTTGCAGGCCTCTGAAGAGCTCAAGCAACATCTGAAATAACACGCTTTACTGTAGGAGCCCGGCTTGCCGGCGAAAGCGATCTCGAATACGCCTTCGCCGGCAAGCCGGCTCCTACAAACAGGCACAAAAAAGCCCGACTCAATGGTCGGGCTTTTTCATTCCTCAAGCAGTGCTTATTTGGCACGGCCTTTGTAGGAACCGCCTTCGCGGGTATCGATCTCGATCATGTCGCCGATTTCGATGAAGTCAGCAACCGACAGCTCGGTACCGTTCTTCAGTTTGGCAGGCTTCATCACCTTGCCGGAAGTGTCGCCGCGAGCGGAACCTTCGGTGTAGTCAACCTGACGCACGATGGTGGTCGGCAGCTCTACGGAAACCAGACGATCTTCGAAGAACACGGCTTCGCAAACATCGGTCATGCCTTCTTCAACGAAAGGCAGAACGGCTTCGATGTCTTCAGCGTTCAGTTCGTACATGGTGTAGTCGGTGGTGTCCATGAACGTGTAGCTGTCGCCGCTGATGAAGGACAGGGTCGCTTCTTTGCGGTCAAGGATCACGTCGTCCAGCTTGTCGTCGGCGCTGTAGACGGTCTCGGTCTTGTAACCGGTCAGCAGGTTTTTCAGCTTGGTCTTCATGATCGCGCTGTTACGGCCCGACTTGGTGAATTCAGCTTTCTGAACCAGCCAAGGATCGTTGTCGATACGGATCACGGTACCGGGTTTGAGTTCTTTACCAGTTTTCATTGCGAATATCCGAATTTGGATGGGATTTACAAAAATCTAGGCCGCGTATCATATCCAATTTACATAAAACTGTACCAGCGCCGCGGCAAGATCGGTCTGCAAGGCCTGTTCCAGACACCAGGTCTCGGCGTGTTTTTGCAGCTGTGGCCAGTGTTTGCGGGTCGATTGCCAGTGGTCGGTCATTGTCTCACCGGCATTCCAGGCCCGCCAGAGACCGCTGATCGCCTCGCCGGCCGCAGGCGGCAGGTCCTTGACGTATAGCGCGAGGAAGGCTTCGAGCTTGTCCAGATGGACATCTTCCTCCTGCTGATAGATGTGCCACAGCATTGGCCGCCCTGCCCATTGCGCGCGGACAAAGGAATCTTCGCCGCGTACGGCGTTGAAATCACAGCACCAGAGCAACGGGTCGTACTGGTCCTGTCGGACGAACGGCAGTACCTGCACGGTCAAGGCATCGCGCACATGCAGCGACCCGACCTGCAGGTCCTGCACATTCAGCCAACGCTCGACATCCCCCAGGATGCGCCCTTGCGGCACCAGCAGATGAGTGGGCGTCGAATCGCTGGCCAATGTGTCCAGCCAACTGGCCAAGCCTGCATTTTCATAGGCAAACAGCGAAATCAGTAGCGCACCCGGTGAGCGGTCGACCCCCAGGTCTTGCAGGAAGGCCCGCTGAGCCTCGGCACTCTGCTGAAACTGTCGACGCCGTTCGAGCAATCCGCTTTCACGCAGCAGGCCACCCGTATCTTTGTGGAACCCCGGGAAGAAAAAGTGCTTCTGTACGTGTTTGTATTTGACCGACGGCAAGCCGTGGCAGCCGATCACCCAGTCCTCGGCGCTCAAGTAGTCGAGGTTCATCCACAGCGGTGTTTTTTCCCGCTGGGCCATGGCGTCCATGTAGGCGCCGGGCAACTGGCAAGCAAACGCGGCGATCACCACATCGGCCGCCTCGACCGGTTGCCAGTCCGCCGACCATTGGCACACTTCGACACCTTCCTGCCATTGTTGGCCTGCGTGAATGTCGATTTCCGGGCACAAGCGCTCGAAGGCACGCAGGTCGTCCACCCACAAACGCACCGCCAGCCCATGTTCGGCCACCAGTTGCCGCGACAGCCGCCAGGTCACGCCGATGTCGCCATAGTTGTCGACCACGGTGCAAAAAATATCCCAGCGGGTTTTCATATCAGGCATTCCAGGCTCCCGTTGGCAAAGGCAGCGATTGTCCGCATAAATCAGCCCGCGCAGAAGAGCCGACGACGATTAATCTTCGTGCGACAATCCTCACTCGCCCGCGACCCTTCGCCAGGAGGCAACCATGCCCTACCGCCCTACTCCGCGCCGATCCTTTTCGATTCAACTCAATGCCCTGCAACTGACCGGCAGTATCGCCCTTGGCATGTGGCTAGGCTTTATCGCCATTGTGTTGACCGTCTGGCTGGTGTCCCGGCTGTTTTTCAGCGAACAACTGGCACCGGTCGCAGCCGCGGTGGAGCAACTGGCCAAACCGCCGGTGGTGACTCGACCGGTGCCGGATATCCCGGCACAGAGCCCATTGTTCGAGCAGTATGAAGAAAACCTGCGCAGGAACGAGCAGGCGCAACGACTCGACCAGGCACGCGCCAGCAACCGCAACCTGGCGAACCCCAAATGCCAGTTCTGGTTGCAACAGGACCAGACGGCACCCAGCGAAAAAAGCCGCGCCAACGTCCTGCAATTCTGCGATTGATCATGAATAAGCATACCGTGCACCAACTGATTCTCGACAAGCTGCGAGTCGATCTCGACATTGCCGAGCGCGCCGCGCAAACCGCCTACGAAACCGCGACCCACGAAGAAAACATCGCCGAAAACAAGTACGACACACTGGGCCTGGAAGCGTCTTACCTGGCCGCCGGGCAGGCCAGGCGGGTCGAAGAGATTCGCCTGTCACTGGCGCTTTGCCAGAACCTGACACTGCGTCCCTATGACGATCAACGGGGTATCGAGATCGGTGCCCTGCTCGGCCTGGAAGACGATAAGGGCCGCGAGCAGTGGCTGTTCCTGGCACCGGATGCGGCGGGGCTGAAGGTTGACCTGGTGGGGCAACTGATTACCGTCATCACCCCGCGCTCGCCGCTGGGCAAAAGCCTGCTGGGCAAGTTCGAAGGCGACGAGGTGGAGATTCTGGTGGCGGGCGCTCGGCAACAGTTCGCTGTCACCGAGGTGGTTTGACCGGCTGTCCTGCCGGCGCAGCAGGACGGGCTATCAGTGAACAGGCAGTTCGACGCCGTCGAACAGCTCTTCCAGCTCCTGCTTGTTGTGGCACTGGATGGCCTTGGCCATGACTTCGCGGGTCAGGTGCGGAGCGAACTTCTCGATGAAGTCGCACATGAAGCCCCGCAGGAAGGTGCCGCGACGGAAACCGATCTTGGTCACGCTGGACTCGAACAGTTCGCTGGCATCGAGTACCACCAGGTCGCTGTCGAGTTTGGTATCGACGGCCATTTTCGCCACGATGCCCACACCCAGGCCCAGGCGCACGTAGGTCTTGATCACGTCGGCGTCAGCGGCGGTGAACACCACCTTGGGCGTCAGGCCGCGGTGGCTGAAGGCTTCGTCGAGCTTGGAACGGCCGGTGAAACCGAACACGTAGGTGACGATCGGGTATTCGGCCAGGGCCTCGAGGGTCAATTTCGACAGCTTGGTCAGCGGGTGTCCCTGGGGCACGACCACACAGCGGTTCCAGCGATAGCAAGGCATCATCACCAGGTCGCCGAACAGCTCGAGGGCTTCGGTGGCAATGGCGAAATCCACGGTGCCATCAGCGGCCATCTCGGCGATCTGCATGGGCGAGCCCTGATGCATGTGCAGGGCAACATCCGGGTACTGCTTGATGAAATTGCTGATCACCGGCGGCAAGGCGTAGCGCGCCTGGGTGTGGGTGGTGGCGATCGACAGGGTGCCTTTCTTCTCGTTGGAGAATTCCTGGGCGATCTGCTTGATGCTTTCGACCTTGCGCAGGATTTCGCCAGCGGTGGTGATGATGCGCTCACCGGCCGGAGTGACGCGGGTCAGGTGCTTGCCGCTGCGGGCGAACACTTCGACACCCAGTTCGTCTTCCAGCAAGCGGATCTGTTTACTGATGCCCGGCTGAGAGGTGTAGAGACTTTGGGCTGTAGCGGAAACGTTGAGGTCGTGGTGCGCCACTTCCCAGATGTAGCGCAGTTGTTGGAGCTTCATATGAATCCCTCAAAGCAGGTAGACGCCACGGGCATCAGCGACGGTATATAACTATATTAATGGTTTGAAGAATAAATCTAGAACTTTTTATCAAAAGGCCATTATTCGTGTTCTAGCGATCCCCTTGGCGACGACGTTGCACCAGCGGCACCAGGTAGACCGGCACCGTGGACAGTTGCAACACCCGGGCGGCGGTCCGGCCCAAGGGCGTTTCCGCCCCCGCACCATGGCTGTGACTACCGACGATCAGCAAATCCACCGAGAGTTTGTGCGCCTGGTCGAGGATCACCTGCGACGGATCACCCTGCAGCACCCGCACCGCCTTGATCCGCTCAAGGTCCTGCTCGCCCTCGTCGCCCAGCTCTTCGCGAAAATTGTCGAGCACCCGCTGCTCGATGCTGGCGATCACGGTGTTAAGACCCTGGCTATGGAATTCGTTCAACGCCTGCTCGTCGAGATAACTCTGCAGCACCGATTCGGCGAACAAGCCCATGGGTTCGACGGCGTGCACCACATACAGGTCGGCATTGAATGTTCGCGCCAATTCCAGGGCATGCTGCATCACCACAGGTGCATACAGCCCGAGGTCAGTGGCATACAGCATCGAACGAATCATATGACCTCCTCGCGTGCCAACATGGCGGAGATTGATTCAGCTTAGCAGTGCCTTGGCGAGTACGACGTCCGGCGTAACACGTTGAACGGCGGGCTTAAACCTTTTGCTCGTTGCTTATGCCATGTGGCACATGGCCGGTGGCGACCACTTCGCGGGCCAACTCGCAATGGCCGGCCTGATCGTCGAAAAACACGTCCGCGGCAAAGGCTTCAAGGAAGGCCGACTTGGTCAGTCCACCGAGGAACAGCGATTCATCCAGGCGAATATCCCACTCGCGCAACGTGCGGATCACCCGCTCATGAGCCGGCGCCGAGCGCGCCGTGACCAGTGCCGTGCGAATCGGACAGGCGTCATCCGGGAATTCGCGCTGCAACAGATTAAGGGCGGCGAGGAAGCCCTTGAACGGCCCGCCGCGCAAGGGCTCGCGAGCCGCTTCGCGCTCGCTGGCCTGGAACGCTTCCAGGCCACCGGCTTGATAGACGCGTTCGGACTCGTCGGAAAACAGCACGGCATCACCGTCAAAAGCAATGCGCAGTTCATCGCTGGCCGCACGGCTGGCGCCACCGGACAGAATGGTCGCCGCAGCGAACCCGGCGTCCAGCGCACTGCGCACGTCTTCGGCGTGGGTTGAGAGAAACAGGTCGCAGCCAAAGGCCTTGAGGTAGGGATATGGACTGCGCCCGCCGACAAACGCCGCACGGGAAATCGCCAGGCCATAGTGGTGGATCGAGTTGAACACACGCAGGCCGGTGTCGGCGCTGTTGCGCGACACCAGGATCACCTCGACCCGGGCGCGGCCCAGGTGGGCATTGAGGGCGAGGAGTTTCTGCACCAGCGGGAAGGCGTCACCGGGCTCGAGGATTTCGTCTTCGTGCTCGATCTGATATTGCCGGTAGGCCTCGACGCCACTCGACAGATAGACCTTGTGGCTTTCACTCAGGTCGAACAACGCTCGCGACGAAATCGCCAGCACCAGCTTGTCGTCTATGGTCTTTGGCATCCCCTTCCCCCTCTGATAGATCGACTCAGGTATTACGTCGATCGATGAAACTCAAGCTGCGATACATCGCCTCGATGCGCGGCATGTCACAGCCGACGGCCTTCGCCGCTGCCAGTGGCCGGGCATATATGGCCTCCAGTTCCAGCGGCCGCTTGTGCAGAAAGTCGTGGTACATGCTGGGCCAGTAGTCGGGCATTCGCTGCGTCACCTGCAAAAGCTGCTCGGCATAACTGGCTGGCACTTCGTGACCGCAGGCGTTTGCGCCCTGGATCACTTCGGCCATCAGCGACCGGATCAACTCATGGCTGTCGGCATCGGCCATCAGCGGCGTAGTGCTCGCCCCGAGCAGCACGGACAGGCCGTTGTACGGGATATTCCAGACCAGTTTCTGCCAGCGCGCCTGGTGCAGGTTCGCCATGGCCTGGGCGTCAATGCCGGCCGCACGGAACAGCCCAACCCCCTCCTCGACAATGGCCGCACGTTCAGGCTGACCCGGCGCCGGCCCGCTGTGATAGCCGACATGCACCGCCCCCAGCGCCTGATGGGTAATGACCCCCGGCCCCTGGCGATGCACGCAGATATAGCAGAGCCCGCCCAGCACATGCAGAGCGTCGGGCAGCAGTTCACGCAGGTCGTCTTCGACATCCAGGCCATTTTGCAACAGCAGCACCCTGGCATTCGGCGCGGCGGCCTGCACGATGGCCGGCGCGAGGTCGCGGTTACTGGTGGTTTTTGCGCCAACCAGCAACCAGTCGCAGGGTGGCATGTCTTCGGCCGCCGAATAGGCCTGCACCGGATTCAGCGTCAGCGCGCCATGTACCGCGCTGTGCAGCTGCAACCCGCGCTCGGCCACCGCGGCAAACTCACTGCGCAACAGAAAATGCACATCGAACCCGGCCTGCGCCAGCATCACCCCGTAGAACCCGCCGATGGCACCGGTCCCGATTATGCCGATTCTCGGCTTGGCAACTGCTCCCGTCATGGCAACTCCTCTGCTGTTCTACTGAGCGCCTGCCCCAAGGCCGTGTTCAGCTCGGTGCGGGTCAAGCGCGACTTTAGTGCCCCGAAGAATTCGCCGTCGCGTACGACAAACAGCGCCGGCAAGTGAAAGACCTGATAACGCTCGACCACCCCGCCATTGTTGCCAGCGTCGATCCAGCACAATCGATCGACATCCAGATCGAGCGCAGGCAGCTGCTCGCGGGCAAAACGGCAACTGGCGCAGCCGACACTGGTGAAAATCACCAGCGATACGCCGTTCATTGCCAGCAGCCGTTGGTCGGCGTCGAAATCGGTCAGTTCCAATTCGACCACTATACTGGGGGAAACAATGTCAGATGGCCGACACATGGAGTCCGTGCTCATGGGACGTTTTCTTCCTCATCCTGACGATATACCTGTCGAGTTGACGTTGCTCAAACCTGAGTGCATCTCCCGCCAACAGCTGCACACTATCAGCCTCGGGGGCATGGCTTGCAATTATCACCGCGCCTGGCGCCACGGTACGGCGCTGCAGGTACGCATGCCAAGCCTGAACCCGGACCTGTGTTTCCTGGGCTACGTAGCCTGGTGCCTGCGACGCAAGCGCGGCTACCTGGTCGGCATCGCCTTCGTCGACGAACAGACGCTTTTCAGTGCCCGCATGGGCGAGCAGGTGTGCCAGATCGAGCGCTACTGCCGTCAGCATGATGCCCACAACGATCTGCAGGATATCCAGGCCCTGGCCCTGGAGTGGGTCCAGCAACATGCCGACGAGTTCTCCCACGACACGGTTCGCAAGGCTTTTGCACAGGCTGTGCTGGATTAAACCGGGCCAGCCCATTGTCGAGCCACGGTGTAACGCGCTAAGGTTCCGTTCCCCGACGCGCTTAATTTGCTGTGCTCCGCCGCGCGGGTTCGCTGGCGGCCGGCACCCGTGACCTGACGAGTAAACGATGGCTGATTTACCGATCAACGACCTAAACGTCGCTTCCAACGAGACGCTGATCACTCCCGACCAGCTCAAGCGTGATATCCCCCTGAGCGATGCCGCCCTGCGCACCGTCACCAAGGGCCGCGAAGTCATTCGCAATATTCTGGATGGCACCGACCATCGCCTGTTCGTGGTCATCGGGCCCTGCTCGATCCACGACATCAAGGCGGCCCACGAGTACGCCGAGCGCCTGAAGGTTCTTGCGGCGGAAGTGTCCGATACCCTGTATCTGGTCATGCGCGTGTATTTCGAGAAGCCACGCACCACCGTTGGCTGGAAAGGCTTGATCAACGACCCGTACCTCGACGACTCGTTCAAGATCCAGGATGGCCTGCATATCGGTCGCCAACTGTTGCTGGACCTGGCCGAAATGGGCCTGCCGACCGCCACCGAGGCGCTCGACCCGATCTCCCCGCAATACCTGCAGGACCTGATCAGCTGGTCGGCCATCGGCGCGCGCACCACCGAATCCCAGACTCACCGGGAAATGGCCTCCGGCCTGTCCTCGGCCGTCGGCTTCAAGAACGGCACCGATGGCGGCCTGACCGTAGCGATCAACGCCCTGCAATCGGTTTCCAGCCCGCACCGCTTCCTGGGCATCAACCAGGAAGGTGGCGTGTCGATCGTCACCACCAAGGGCAATGCCTACGGTCACGTCGTATTGCGCGGCGGCAACGGCAAGCCGAACTACGATTCGGTCAGCGTCGCCCTCTGCGAGCAGGCACTGAACAAGGCGAAGATCAAGCCCAACATCATGGTCGATTGCAGCCACGCCAACTCCAACAAGGACCCGGCCCTGCAACCGCTGGTGATGGAAAACGTCGCCAACCAGATCCTCGAAGGCAACCAGTCGATCATCGGCCTGATGGTCGAAAGCCACCTGAACTGGGGCTGCCAGGCCATTCCGAAAGACCTCGCCGACCTGCAATACGGCGTGTCGATCACCGATGCCTGCATCGACTGGACGGCCACCGAGAACACCTTGCGCAGCATGCATGCCAAGCTCAAGGAAGTGCTGCCAAAACGCGAACGCACCTGACCGACGCTTGCCGCAGACAAAAAAACGCCGGGCTGAGCCCGGCGTTTTTTTATGCATCCGATTCGTTGCAGGTCACTGGCTCAGCTTGGCAGCATGACGCTGGTGACGCTCCATGTAGCGCTCGACGTAGGAGCACGAGGGAATGACGGTATAGCCCATTTCCTCGGCGTACTGCAGCGCCTGTTCGGTCAGGGCCGCGGCGATGCCGCGACCGCGCAATGCGTTGGGCACAAACGTGCGATAGATATCCAGGGTCTGTTTCCCCAGATCCATATAGGTCAGGTAGGCACGATGACCGTCCACATTGGTCTCGAATTGATGACCAGCCTGGTCATGGTGGATGGACAACGCCTCGCTCATCACTACTCCTCGCGGGTCTGGATTTCTGACCCCTACCTTACCGATGTTTTTCCGGCGAAGGAACAACTACGCCACCCCGTGCCTGAATCGACACCGAGAAAAGCTACACCGATCTCGCGCAACCGAGCACGTACAAATAGTAGGCGCCATTGGCAGAAATGCTCAAGGTTCGCTCGTCATCATGCTGGTTGGCGGGTGCTGCTGTGGATAACGCAGGAACAGCTCGACCGAGGGTCTTGCAGCGGTCGGTAGCCTGAACATTGCCGGATGTTGAGACATAAGACGAGCGCCCCTCGTTAAAGTCACCTGTAACATGGAGAAAGATATGAGAGACGCCACGCAAATTCCGAACAAAAGTGTAGACGAATGCATCTAGATGGACTTTAGCCAAGACCGCAAAAAGAGCTTTGGGCATGGGGAACTTTTCCTTGGCGGCTCGCTCATCTCGGGCCTTCTAGCTGGATATTTTTTATACAACGCAGTTAAAAGTTGCTCGAAAAAGAATCAACGCCTACAATTTTTTTTGCTTCTTGCTTCACGTCAGTTTACTTACGACAAGTAATGGGTAGTATGTACGCCGGCTATTTCCTCACTCGGAGGAGACAGCCACTTACTAGAAAGTCCTTGAAGGGGAACACGATGAACAACGTTCTGAAATTCTCTGCTCTGGCTCTGGCCGCAGTTCTGGCTACCGGTTGCAGCAGCGCATCGAAAGAAACCGAAGCACGTCTGACCGCTACTGAAGACGCAGCAGCTCGCTCCCAGGCTCGTGCAGACGAAGCTTACCGTAAAGCTGATGAAGCTCTGGCTGCTGCTCAAAAAGCACAACAGACTGCTGACGAAGCTAACGAGCGTGCTCTGCGCATGCTGGAAAAAGCTAGCCGCAAGTAATAGTCCTTCGGGATTATTATCAAGCCGACCCATTTTTTGGGTCGGCTTTTTTATTGCCTGCTGTTTCCTGCAGCCAATAAAAAACCCGCCGACGCGGCCTGCGTCGGCGGGTTTGTTTCAGGCATTACTGCAGCGGATCGATCGGTGCACTCGTCACCATCGGCGCGGTCGTGTTCGGCACGCCGATTTCCACCGGCAGGCCATCTTCGGCCGCGACAACATCACGTACCACATCCCAGTTCATGCGCAGGTTGTTGGTGATGTCTTCACGCTTGAGCATCGCGTTGATCACGGCAGTGTGCTTGTCGACCACCGACGGGTTGCCCTTGTCGTCCAGCGGTGTGTGCGCTTCCAGGTAAACCTTGCCGCCACTCACGCCGAACTTGTAGGAATCGTTGATGATCCGCACGGACGTCCCGACCGGCACCATGCCCGCCATCTCCAGCACGTTGTTGTTGAACATGCGGAAGCAGCCGTGGCTGGTGCGCATGCCGATGCCGAACTTCTTGTTCGAACCGTGGATCAGGTAGCCTGGAGTCCCCAGGGTGAACTTGAACGGCCCCAGGGGGTTGTCCGGGCCGGCCGGCACCACATTTGGCAGCGGATCACCATCAGCGGCGTGCTCGGCCTTGATCGACGCCGGAGGCGTCCAGGTCGGGTTCGGCGTCTTGGCGATGATGCTGGTGTGGGCAATCGGCGAGCCCCAGCCTTCACGGCCGATACCCAGCGGGAAGGTGTAGACCACGTTCTTGCCTTTCGGGAAGTAGTAGAGGCGGTACTCGGCCAGGTTGATGACAATGCCTTCACGCGGGCCCGGCGGCAGGATGAAGCGGGTCGGCAGCACGATTTCAGTGCCGGCGCCAGGCAGCCATGGATCGACGCCAGGGTTGGCCGCGACCATTTCCGAATAACCCAGGTCGTAGGTCGTGCCCAGGTCGGCGAAGGTGTCTTCGTACTTGGCCTGGATAACTTGCACCTGACCGACGATGTCTTCACCAGGCGGTGGCAGGGGTAGCTCCAATGCTGCGACGGGACCCGCTACACAGAGGGCGGCAAGTGTCAGGCAGCGGGTGACGGCGGGAAAGCGCGGCAACATCCGGAAAATCCTTTGCATGATCGACAGAGGGTATAAGAACGCGATTGTACACCGCCGGCCGTTATTTCGGGGAGGTCGCGGGTAGTGCAGGCGATGCAAGGCATTTCCTGGCGGCCTGTTGTTTGTTGATGGAGTACATATCCATTACTGCGGTAACGGCCGTCTATGGCTTGCCTCTTACCTGTAGGAGCTGGCTTGTCGGGTCGCCGCATCGCAGCGATGGTCGTCAACGATGACGTGCGCTGTCTGAATGAATGCGGTGTCCAGACGTTTTTCGCGAGCAAGCTCGCTCCTACAGTTTGATCGGAGTACATCTACAGGAGATGGGTCGGCTATGAGGCCGCCATCGCCAGCAAGCCGGCTCCTACAGTTTGAGCGGAGTACATCTGTGGGAGATGGGTCGGCCATGAGGCCGCCTTCGCTGGCAAGCCAGCTCCTACAGTTTGATCGGAGTACATCTACAGGAGATGGGTCGGCTATGAGGCCGCCATCGCCAGCAAGCCGGCTCCTACAGTTGAGCGGAGTACATCTACAGGAGATGGGTCGGCTATGAGGCCGCCATCGCCAGCAAGCCGGCTCCTACAGTTTGATCGGAGTACATCTGTGGGAGATTGGTCGGCCATGAGGCCGCCTTCGCTGGCAAGCCAGCTCCTACCGGGTTTTCACCCGCCAACGAAGCCGCCGTCACCGCAGAAAGGATCAAAGCTCGAACCGCAACTCCGGCCAGATTGGCGACGTGCCGCGCTTCTGCGATTCAAGAATGGCCCGGCACAACGAGCACAGGCGCTGGTCCTGGAACACCCGGCGGTCGACGTTCGACCAGCGCGGCTGGGCCGGCAGCAGACTGCCGCACAGGGTCCGGTCCGCCGAGCCGCCCAGCTCCAGTTGTCGGGTCACCAGGTGTACCCGCACTTCCTGGCAGGCGAACAGATCCAGCTGTTCGTCAGGCTCGATCAGTTGATAGGCATAAAGTGACCAGGCAGAACGCGGCATCGGGGGCTCCAAATCGGGGGCGCCACCTTAGCCGAAAGCCTGCTCCTAGAAAAGTGTCATAACAGCGGTTTTAGCGTAGGCCAGACATTTTCCAGCAACTTGTCCTGGGCCCCGGCTGCCGGGTGTATGCCATCGGCCTGCATCAGGTCCGGATGACCGCCCACGCCGTCGAGGAAAAACGGTACCAGCGGGATTTTTTTCTCATCGGCCAGGTTGCTGTAAACCTCAGTGAAGGCCTTGGTGTAGCGAGCGCCGTAATTGGGCGGCAATTGCATGCCGAGCAGCAGCACCTTCGCGCCCGCCTGCTGGGACTGCTGAATCATCGACGCAAGATTTTGTTGCAATTGCGATGGCAGCAGTCCGCGCAGGCCGTCATTGCCCCCCAACTCCAGGATCACCAGATCCGGCTTATGCTCTGCAAGCAGCGCCGGCAGGCGTGCCTGGCCTCCGGCGCTGGTGTCGCCGCTGATGGACGCATTGACCACCTTATCGTCGAAACCTTCGCGCCTGAGCCGCTGCTCGAGCAACGACACCCACCCCAAGCGGGTATCCAGCCCGAAACCGGCGCTGATACTATCGCCAACGATCAGGACTGTACCCGCCGCTGCGTTCTGGGCCATGCACATCAAGGCCAGGCCAGCACTCAAAAACCACACACGCATCGGATTCTCCATGGGCGCAAGCATTCTCACCGCGAAGAACCTCAGCAAAGTGGTCCCTAGCGCGGAAGGTGAACTGACTATCCTGCACGAACTCAGCCTGGAACTGAACAAGGGCGACAGCCTGGCCATCGTCGGCGCCTCCGGTTCCGGCAAATCCACCCTTCTAGGCCTGCTGGCCGGGCTTGACCTGCCAAGCAGCGGCGAAGTCACCCTCGCCGGCCAGGGCCTGAGCAACCTCGACGAAGACCAGCGCGCACGCATCCGTGCCGAGCATGTGGGCTTCGTCTTCCAGTCGTTCCAGCTGCTCGACAGTCTCAACGCCCTGGAAAACGTCATGCTGCCGCTGGAGCTCGATGGCCGCCAGGATGCCCGCGGCCGCGCCACCGAGCTGTTGCAGCGGGTCGGCTTGGGGCAACGCCTGACCCACTCGCCACGCCAGCTCTCAGGAGGCGAACAGCAGCGCGTGGCGATTGCCCGGGCGTTTGCCGCCGAACCCGATGTGCTGTTCGCCGACGAGCCCACCGGCAACCTCGACAGCCACACCGGCGAGCGCATCAGCGACCTGCTGTTCGAACTCAACCAGGAGCGCGGCACGACCCTGGTGCTGGTGACCCACGATGAACGCCTGGCACACCGCTGCCGGCGCCTGATCCGTCTTGAAGCCGGCCTGCTGGTCGCCCCCCTGGAGCCTTGATGGCACGTCTGCCGCTGTTGCGCCTGTTCAGTCTCGCCGTCCGCCAGTTGCTGCGCGATGCCCGCGCCGGTGAATTGCGCGTGTTGTTCTTCGCCCTGGTCGTGGCCGTGGCGGCAAGTACCGCCATCGGTTACTTCGGCGCCCGCCTCAATGGCGCGATGATGCTGCGCGCCACCGAGTTTCTCGGCGCCGACCTGCTGCTCGAAGGCAGTTCGCCAGCACGCCCCGAACAGATCAGGAGCGGCACCGAGCTGGGCCTGCAGCATGCGCAAGTGGTGGAGTTCTCCAGCGTCATCGCCACCGACAACGGCATCCAGCTCTCCAGTATCAAAGCCGCCGACGACGTCTACCCACTGCGCGGCGAACTGAAAAGCGCCCCTGAGCCTTTCGCCCCGGAAGAACCCGGCGGCGGGCCGAAACCCGGTGAGGCCTGGGTCGAGGCACGATTGCTGACGGCGCTGGACCTGAAGATCGGCGACAGCATCGACGTCGGCATGAAAACCCTGAAGCTGGCACGAGTGCTGACCTACGAGCCCGATCGCGCCGGCAATTTCTACAGCCTGACGCCGCGGGTGTTGATCAACCTCGGTGACCTGCAGGCGACTGGCGTGGTGCAACCCGGCAGTCGGGTCAGCTACCGCGAGCTCTGGCGCGGCGATGCAGCGGCGCTGGAAACCTATCGTCAACTGATCAAGCCCGGCCTGGCGGCCAACCAGCGGATCCAGGATGCCCGCGATGGCAACCGGCAGATTGGCGGCGCCCTGGGCAAGGCCGAGCGCTACCTGAACATGGCCAGCCTGGTGGCGGTGCTGCTGGCCGGGGTGGCCGTGGCGTTGTCGGCGACTCGCTTCGCCACTCGCCGCTTCGATGCCAGCGCGCTGTTGCGTTGCCTTGGCCTGTCCCGTCGGGAAACCATGGTGTTGTTCAGCTTGCAACTGACCGTGCTCGGCCTGCTCGCCAGCCTCAGTGGCGCCGTCATCGGCTGGCTGGCGCAGCTGGGACTGTTTGCCCTGCTGCATGACTTGCTGCCGACCGACGTGCCACCGGGCGGCCTGTTCCCCGCCATCGCCGGGATTGGTACCGGGCTGGTAGCCCTGGCCGGTTTTGCCCTGCCGCCGCTGGCGGCATTGGGTCGGGTTCCGCCCTTGCGTGTATTGCGCCGGGACCTGCTGCCGATTCCCTCCAGCACCTGGATGGTCTACGGCGCTGCATTGGGCGCCCTCGGGCTGATCATGTGGCGCCTGAGCCTGGACCTGGTACTGACCTTCGCCCTGCTCGGCGGCGGCGTGGTCGCGGCACTGGTACTGGGCGGCCTGCTGTTGCTGCTGTTGAAAAGCCTGCGCCGCCTGCTGGCCCGCGCCTCCCTGCCGTGGCGCCTGGGGCTGGGCCAGTTGCTGCGCCACCCATTGGCAGCCGCTGGGCAGGCCCTGGCATTCGGCCTGATCCTGCTGTCGATGGCGTTGATCGCCCTGCTGCGCGGCGAATTGCTGGACACCTGGCAGAACCAGCTACCGAAGAACGCACCGAACTATTTTGCCCTGAACATCCTGCCGGCGGACAAGCAGGCGTTCACCGATCGCCTGATCGCGTTGTCGGCGAAATCGGCGCCACTGTATCCGGTAGTCCCGGGGCGGCTGATCAGCATCAACGGCGAACCGGTGCAGCAAATCGTCACCAAGGAATCGGCCGGTGACCGGGCCATCCAGCGTGACCTGAGCCTGACCTGGGCGGCCGACCTGCCTGAGGGCAACACGATCACCGCCGGCAACTGGTGGCCGCAGCAGCCGCCGGATGAAATCCCCGGCGTGTCGGTGGAGGGCAAGGTCGCCGAAAGCCTGAAGCTCAAGCTCGGCGATCATCTGGTCTTTACCGTGGGCGGGGCCAATCGCGAGGCCAAAGTCACCAGCCTGCGGGAGATCAACTGGGACAACTTCCAGCCGAACTTCTTCATGATCTTCCAGCCCGGCACCTTGAAGGATCTGCCGGCTACCTACCTGACCAGCTTCTATCTGGCGGCGGGGCATGACCAGCAGATCGTCGACCTGTCGCGCAGTTTTCCGGCGGTGACGATCCTGCAGGTCGAGGCGTTGCTGGCGCAACTGCGCAGCATCCTCGCCCAGGTCACCCTGGCGGTGGAGTACGTGTTGTTGTTCGTGCTGGCGGCGGGCATGGCGGTGCTGTTCTCAGGTTTGCAGGCGACGCTGGATGAACGCATCCGCCAGGGCGCGCTGCTGCGAGCACTGGGGGCCGAACGGCAACTGCTGGTGAAGGCGCGACGTATCGAGTTCGGCTTGCTGGGTGCGGTCAGCGGCTTGCTGGCGGCGCTGGGCTCGGAAGTCGTCAGCCTGGTGCTCTACCGATACGCCTTTGACCTGCCCTGGCATCCGCATCCGTGGCTGCTGGTGCTGCCGTTGATCGGCGCCGTGCTGATCGGTGGCGCCGGCGTGTTCGGCACCCGGCGCGCCCTGAACGCCAGCCCCCTGACAGTCCTGCGCGAGGGTTGATAGACTCAGGCGCTCCTGATTCGAAGAAAAGTTGCCATGAGCCGTTATCGCCCTCCCCGTTCCGCCGGCACCGCGCTGATCACCCCCGAAGGTGAAGCGCGGATGCGCGCCGAGTTTCATGAACTGTGGCACGTCCGCCGCCCCCAGGTGACGCAAGCGGTCAGCGAAGCGGCAGCCCAGGGCGATCGCTCGGAAAACGCCGAGTACACCTACGGCAAAAAGATGTTGCGCGAGATCGACAGCCGCGTGCGCTTCCTGACCAAACGCCTGGAAGCACTCAAGGTCGTCAGTGAAAAACCCAGCGACCCGAACAAGGTGTATTTCGGCGCCTGGGTCACGATCGAGGACGAGGACGGCAAGGAGTCGCGCTATCGCATCGTCGGGCCGGATGAGCTGGATTTGAAACAGGGCCTGATCAGCATTGACTCGCCATTGGCCCGCGCGCTGATCGGCAAGGCACTGGACGCCGAAGTACGGGTCCAGACACCGACGGGTGAGCAGTGTGTGTATATCGTGGCGATCGAGTATCTACGAGCCGCAGCGCTATGAGCCGCAGCGCCATGAGCCTCAGCGACGGGTAATCAGCGACGGGTAATCAGCCCTTGCCGGGCGACGCGGGTCAGTTGCCGGATCATTTCAGGGGCGTCTTCGACGCTGGGCGACTGAATCACCGCCAGGTCGAAACTGTCCGTGGCAAAGCGCGCCAGGGATTCACCGTCTTCGACAAACTGGATCAGGAAGGCGGCGGGCCCACCGGTACGCCGTGGCCAACCATCGAGGTAACGCAGGAGCGTCGGCTGATGTTTGCCGCCAAGCAGGATTTTTGGATTGCGCTGGGTGAGATGTGCCGTGATCGGCGCAGGACGTACAACGGGGTTTAGTGCATTCATCGTGTCGTGTCTCTGCCTCAAAAAGTCTGCATGGCAGGTGAGAGGCAACACCGAACCAGCGCTTTAGCGGTATTTCGAAGCCTGCTTCAAGCTTCTGTCGGCAACTGAATGAAGTCACCTGGCGCCCCGCAAGTAGCTGTTTAAATCGGCGCATGGGCAGCATCCTAGAGAAGCTGACCGGACAGTGTCAAGAATGACGCCCAACAAAAAAGGCTCGTCCAATCCAGCGACGAGCCTTGTTCTAAACCAGCCTTGCCCCTGACAGGGCCTGCATCAGAGGCGATCGCGAGCGATCCCGCTGCGAATGCGCAGGATATCGGCGAGCACCGCCAGGGCGATTTCCGCCGGG
This sequence comes from Pseudomonas sp. YuFO20, assembly GCF_035064975.1. Taxonomy (NCBI): domain Bacteria; kingdom Pseudomonadati; phylum Pseudomonadota; class Gammaproteobacteria; order Pseudomonadales; family Pseudomonadaceae; genus Pseudomonas; species Pseudomonas sp. YuFO20. The sequence continues at coordinate 47,698 of NZ_JAXDEO010000021.1, read as the reverse complement.
GTCTTGCTGCCCAGGTTCAGCCCGATGGGCGCATGGATCCGCGCCAGTTGCGCCTCCCCCAGCCCACCAATGCGCCGCAGCCGTTCGAAACGCTTTTGCGAAGTCTGCAGGGAGCCCATCACGCCGATGTAGAACGCGTCGGTGCGCACCGCTTCCATCATCGCCAGGTCATCGATGCGCGGATCGTGGGTCAGCGCCACCACCGCCGTGTCGCTGTGGCAGCCGCCGTCGGCGATGAACACCGACGGCAGTTGACGACGAATTTCCACGTTGTCCAGCACCACGCCTTCCAGCACTTCGTCCCGCGGATCGCACAGGATCACCTCGAAACCCAGGCCCACGGCAAACTCCGCGCAGGCCTGCGCGACACTGGAATAACCGGCCAGCAACAGGCGCTGCGCCGCGCCGATGCGCAGCCTGACGCGATCGATCTCGCGTTCGACGCGTACGCCCTGCTCGCGATCATCCAACAGACTGCGCGCGCCGCTGGCCAGGTCGACTTCACGGATCAGCCGACGCCGGCCCAACAGCGCCGACTCCAGCTCCCGCAGATGCGCCTGCACCTCACAGACCGGCTCAAGCTTCTCCACCAGCACATCGAGCACACCGCCGCAGGGCAGGCTGACCCGCGAGCGCGGGTCATCGCCTTCGCCGTAGCGCACGACGCTGACCGCTTGCTCGAATGCACCTTCGCCGACGCGCGCGAGGAAGTCTTCCTCGACACAGCCGCCGGACAACGATCCGATCCACTGCCCGCCGGCATTCACCGCCAGCAACGAACCCGGCGCCCGGGGCGCCGAGCCGTAGGTGGCAAGCACAGTGCACAGCCAGACACGCTGCCCGCCTATCGACCACGCCAGCGCCCGCCGCACCACCTGCAGATCCAGATGCTGCATGTCAGTGCGCCTTGTGCTCAAGCGGCGGCGCGTCGGCCCGCAGCTTCTGCACATCGCCCAAGGCCAGGTCACCCGGTTGACCGCCCCAGCCCTGGCGCAGGTAATTCAACAGATCGGTCAGCTGCTCATCACTCAGCTTCTGCGCGAAACCCGGCATCGGCTGCATGTGTTCGAAGCCGGAGAATTTCTGCTCGCCAATGCCATCGTCGATCACCCGCACCAGGTTGCGCGGGTCTTCCAGGCGCAAGGTGGTATTGCCACGCATGGCCACGGCGACGTGCGGCTTGCCCTCGCCACCTGGCGCGTGGCAACCGGCACAGACGTTCAGGTAGTCCTGACGGCCGCGCTGGGCACTGGCGCTGAGCTGGTCCAGCGGCACGTCGGTCAGGACTTTCGCCGCCGGTGGCTGATCACCGAGCAGGAAGGTCGCCATCGCCGCCAGGTCCGGGTCGCTGAGGCCCTGGGTGCTGTTGTGGAACACCGGGAACATCTCGTTGAACATGGTGCCCTGGGCGCTCATGCCGTGCTTGAGGAACGAGCTCAGGTCCTGGTGATTCCAGCCGCGCGCGGCCAGGTCGGTGGCCAGCAGGCTCGGGGCCAGATAGCCGTTGAGAATGCCGCCGGTCATGCGTTTGTCCTGCTGCATCGCGCCGGGCAAGCCACGTGGGGTGTGGCATTCGCCGCAGTGACCGAGCACGTCGACCATGTACTGGCCGCGCTTCCAGGCTTCGCTCTTGCCTTCGGCCGGTTCCAGCTTGACGTCCTTGCCGTACATCATGTTCCAGCCCATCAGGCCCAGGCGCACGTTGAACGGAAAGCTCAGGCTGGTGACCGGCGCGGCACGTTCGATCGGCGCGACGGTTTTCAGGTAGGCGTGAATCGCGTCGGAATCTTCACGCGGCATCAGGTGATACGAGGTGTACGGCATCGCCGGGTACAGGTTGGCGCCATCACGACGCTTGCCTTCGGTGAGCGCAGCGAAGAATTCGTCATCGTTGTACAGGCCGATGCCGTGCTCTTTGCTCGGGGTGATGTTGGTGCCGTAGATCGTGCCGAACGGCGAAACGATCGGCAGGCCACCTGCGTACGGCGCGCCACCCGGCGCGGTGTGGCAGGCCATGCAGTCGGCGGCGCGGGCCAGGTAAGCCCCACGAGCCACCTGATCGTCCGCCTGCGCCAGCAACACAGGCGCAGCCAGGCCGACCGCCAGGGTCAGGCGGGTCATTAGATGCTTCATGCTCAACCCTCCTTGACCAGGCCGAGATCGGTCAGCACGTTGCGGGTGGCGCTGTAGTAGCGCACGTACCCGGTGCAACGACAGATGTGATGACCGAGGCTGTCCTCGATGACTTTTTCCAGCTGGCTCTTGACGATCGGCTGGCGCTGCAGCTTTTCCACCAGCACTGTCGCGGCATTGACGAAGCCCGGTGCGCAGTAGCTGCACTGGAAGGCGAATTCGTCGACGAAGCGCTGCTGGATCGGGTTCAGCTCGGTGACCTTGCCCTGCTCGTCACGGCTCGCATGGCCTTCGATGGTGCGCACTTTCTTGCCTTCGAAATAGTGCGCGCCGGTGATGCAGGTGCGCACTTCCTCGCTGGTGCCGTCGGGGTTGTCGACGATCACCACGCAGGCATGGCAGATGCCCTGGCCGCAGCCCAGGCGCGAGCCGGTGAGGTTCTTGTATTCGTGCAGGTAGTCGATCATCGGCAGGTCATCAGGGATGTCCACCGGGCCGACGGATTGACCGTTGAGGGTCAGTTGAAGCGGACGGTTAGCCATTGAGGGCCTCCTTGATGCGTGCAGAAGTGATAGGCAGGTCGCGAACGCGCTTGCCGATGGCGTGGGCCACGGCGTTGCCGATGGCGCCGACCACCGGGATCATCACCACCTCGGCAATGCCCTTGGACGGGTCGCTTGGCGACAATGGCGGGAGAATTTCCGCGGTCTGTTTCCACACCGCCACGTGCCGCGCCATCGGCAGGCGGTAACGGTTGAAGTTCCAGTCGCCCTCCCCCGGCCCGCCTTCGTACAGCGGCATTTCTTCCATCAAGGCATGCCCGATGCCCATGGCGATGCCACCTTCGAGCTGGCCCTTGACCAGTTCCGGCACCAGCACCCGGCCGCACTCGACCCACGAGTGGTGATTGAGCACCGACACTTCGTTGGAACCCTTGTTGACCTTCACTTCCACCAGCGTCGCCACCGGGCTGTAGTAAGTCACCGCCGCGTTGTTCAACTGGGTCGCCGGGTAGGCGATGTTCTGCCGGTCCAGCAGATGGAAACCGGCGCTGCTCATTTGCGCCTTCTTCGCCTTCGGTGCACCGTCGCCGTACTTGACCGCCAGGCCATCGAGCGGCAGACGCTCACGCACGCCATCGATGCTGAACTCGGCCTCGGCCCAGCTCCAGCGGTTGAAGCCGTGCACCGTGGCACCGGTGACCAGCCCGCGCTCGTGGGCACGTTTGGCCAGCACGTCGAACGGCAGCGGTTCCATGCCGTTGGCGGTGAGTTTGCCATCGACCCAATGGGCGTCTTCGCGGCGCACCACGTAAGGGTTGGCCTGGCCGCCGAACGGGCCTTGGCGCCAGATCTCCAGCGCCGCCGGCCACAAACCGTGGTTGAACAGCACGCGCGCCGCTTCACGGGTGGCGTGGCTGAAGTAGTAGGCGGAGTTGGTCGCCGACGACGCCGACGCGACCTTGCCGACCCAGCGCGGGTTGCGCAGGAAGTTGTCCTGCTCGGCCTGGCTCATGATGTACGGGTTGCCGCCGCTGATCAGTTGCAGCTCTTTCCATTCGGTTTCGCCGGTCTTCACTTCGTGCGCCGGGTTGCCGAGGAAATCGGCCACCACCATCGCCTGGGAGGTGGACATGCCGGTACCGATTTCGATACCGATGTGGCGCAGGGTGATGCGACCGTCAACGGTGTATTCGATGCTGGCCATCGGCGCTTCGGAACCGGTGCCGAAGTCTTTCTGGCAAATGGCGAAACCGACGCCATACCAGTTATCCGGGTCGGCGGCTTCGCGCTGTTGCTTGATCGCGTTGCGGTTTTTCCAGACTTCGTTGACAGCGGCCTTGTCGAGAATTTCGTGCAGGCGCAAGGCACCGGCCGGGACCGCACCCTGGGTGTTCTTCATGCCCGAACGCAGGGCGTTCTTGCGGCGCAATTCGATGGCATCGACACCGAGGCGATCGGCGATTTCGTCGACCATCATCTCGGTCGACGCCATGCTCTGCAGGGTGCCGTAGCCACGCATCGACCCGGCCTCTACCGCGCGCGAGTGATAGGCGGTGACCTGCAGGTCGTTCTGCGGCATGTAGTAGATCGACTGCGCCGCCGTGGCGCCTACTGCTGCCACGGACGGGCTGTAGTTGACCCGGCCGCCACCATCGACGCTCATTTCGGCGCGGAAGATCTTGAAGCTGTGATCGGTCTTGTCCACCGCCAGCTGGTAGCGGATGTCGAACGGGTGACGCTTGATGCCACTCTGGAACTGCTCGTAGCGGTCGTTGGCCAGTCGCACCGGCACACCGGCGCCGTACAACGCCGCCAAGGCTGCGTAGTAGACGAAGATGTTATGGTCTTTCGAGCCGTAGCCGACGGTGTAGCCAGGGTGCATGTTCAGGTTGGCCAGGCCGAAACGCGACGGCGCGATCATCTTCGCGGTCTCGGTCGCAGTCTCCAGTGGGCACTGCGTCGCAACCACAAAGTGCAGTGTCCTGGTCGCCGGGTCGTACCAGCCGTTGCCGTTGTCCGGCTCCATGGCGGCCGGCTCGATCGACGGGGTCTTGTAGCGTTCGTCGAACACCAGCCAGTTGTCCGGCGGCGTATCGATCTGCTGCTTCATGCGGTCGGCGTAGAACAGGCCGCGCTCGGTCAGGTTGCCGTGCAGGTTCGGCTGGGAATTCCACACCGGGCGACGGTTCTTCAGCATCGGGAACAGGATCGAGTCCTTGAGGCTGGCGAATTCGTCTTCGTCGGCCGAGGTCGGGCCACCCACGCGCACGTAGCGGAAGCTGCCGTAGGGATCGCCTTCGTAATATGGCACCTGGGCGCCGTAACGAATTGCTTTGTCATTGAACTTGAGCTGGGCCTTGGCCTGGCGGAAACGTTCGAAATCATTCCAGATCAGGATCGCCACCGGGTGACCGATGAACATCGGCACCTTGCCTTCAGGCAGCAACGGATCCGGCGCGTGCTCTTCCGGGAAGACGATGCCGTCCTTGACCAGGTCGTCGGCGGTGACGATGCGGTCAGGCTGCAGGTCGGCGCCGAGCCACGACAGGTCATAACCTGCGTAGATGCGGTCGGCCTTGATGGTTTTCAGCAGCATGGCGTGGCCTTGCTGTTGCGGCCAGCCCGGCATGTCCTTGGCACGGATGTCGCGGGCAAAGACCTTGCTGCCGCAGACCTTGGACAAGGCATCGTTACGGGCGCGCGCCTGGCCGTTGTTGCCGAGCCACTGCTCGGACGGCACGGTCACGCTGTTTTCCATCAAGGCGGCCAGCGCCTGACTGCCGAGCGGTGCAAGCGTCACGCTCACACCCGCCACCAGCCCGCCCTGGAGGAACGAGCGCCGGGATATTTCACGGTTGGACATGGATCATCCTATGGGCGGTCATGGGGGCCGCCCTTCTGGTTATGTTCTGGAAATCTCGAGTCTTGCAGAAGCCCTTCTTGACGATGCAAAGGGCTGTGATGACAGTGCAAAGCTGACCGAAAGGTTAACTTTAAAGGTTTATGCGCTCGCGGAAAACAAAAAACTGACCAAGGAATCAAAAAACCGCGGCTTTTCGACGCAGCAGATCGATGAACAGGCCCAGCTCCCGACTGATGTGTTCGCCCTTGCGCAACAACAACCCGAACGGCGCCAATTGCACATCCAGCTCAACCGGCAACGCCACCACCAAGCCCATTTTCAGGTAGTCGCGCAATGCGGTTTCCGACAGGACCATGATCGCGTCGGTCAGTTGAATCAGCTGCTGCATGGAGTACACCGAACTGCATTCGATGATGTCCGCCGGCAGTGGCAAGGCCAGGCGTTGCAAGGCCTGGTCCAGGCCGATGCGCGCCGGGCTGGTTTCCGGTTGCAGGATCCACGGCCAGCCGTTGACCAGTTCGGCCATCTCCAGTGTCTCGCGCCGGGCCAGCGGGTGGCCGGCGTGGACGACCACCAGCAGGCGCTCGTTGCCCAGTTGTTCGAATTCATAGTGCTCGCTGTCGGTGGCGGCATTGCGCCGGGCGATGGCCAGGTCGATGCGACCCTGTTCGAGCAACTGGATCACCTGGTCGCTGGTGTCGCCCATGATGCGAATCCGTAGCTGCGGGTTGAGCGCCTTGATCTCGGCAATCGAATCCATCACCAGGTCCGGCGCCGCGCCCATGATGGTGCCGATCGACAGATAGCCGTAACCGCCCTGTTGCCGCGCGATCAGGTCCTCGGCGCAACGGTCGAGGCCACTGATGGCCGACTCGGCAAAGCGAATCAATTCCTGACCCAGCGCCGTCGGTCGCATGCCCCGGGGTAAACGCTCGAACAGGTCGCAACCAAACATGTCTTCAATTTCATGGAGCATGCGGGTGGCGGCCGGTTGCGACATGTTCAGGCTTTGCGAAGCGCGGTGCAGGTTCTGGCTGGAATTGAGCGTCACCAGCATGTGCAGGTGCTTGTAGCGCAGGCGGTTGAGCAGGCTGCGGGAGATGATGGGCGTGGTCATGGCGGGCCTTGTTATCGATACCCTTAGGGTATCAGTTGTTAGCTAGATTCGATTTGTAACGCATCGATCAGCGGCCGTACAGTCTTCCCCATAAGAACAAATGCCCTACCAAAGGAAAACCGCGATGAAGACTCTACCCGCGCCTCTGCTCGCCAAGATTTCCTGGCGGCTGCTCCCGTTTCTCCTGCTGATGTACATCATGGCCTTCCTCGACCGCGCCAACGTCGGGTTCGCCAAGCAAGCCTTCCAGGCCGATACCAATATCAGTGACGCCGCCTTCGCCTTCGGCGCCGGGGTGTTCTTCGTCGGTTATGCCCTGCTCGAAGTGCCGAGCAACCTGATCCTGCACCGCGTCGGCGCCCGTTTGTGGATGTGCCGGATCATGGTCACCTGGGGCCTGGTCTCCGCGGCCATGGTCTTCGCCCACACCGAAACCAGCTTCTACATCCTGCGCTTCCTGCTGGGCGTGGCCGAAGCCGGATTTTTTCCCGGCGTGATCCTCTACCTCACCTACTGGTTCCCCAGCGCCGTGCGCGGCAAGGCCATGGGTTTCTTCTACTTCGGCGCGCCGCTGGCGTTCATCTTCGGCAGCCCGTTGTCCGGCCTGCTGCTGGAGCTGGACGGCTTTGTCGGCTTCCACGGCTGGCAGTGGCTGTTCGCCGTTGAAGGCTTGATGGCCACGGCGGTAGGCATCTGGGCGTACTTTTACCTGGACAACCGCCCGGCGGACGCCAAGTGGCTGACGGTCGAAGAACGCCAGCAGGTGCAGAACCTGCTCGATCAGGAAGACAGCCACAAACAGAATCACGGTCGCAGCCTGCTCAACGTGATCTGCCAGCCGTCGGTGCTGTACCTGTGCCTGATCTACCTCTTGATCCAGGCCAGCGTCTACGGCGTGGTGTTCTACCTGCCGACCCAGGTCGGCGGATTGCTGGGCACCAAGGTCGGGCTGATGGTCGGGCTGGTCACGGCGATCCCATGGATTTGCGCGCTGGTGGCGGCTTACCTGATTCCCGGCTACAGCGACCGCACCGGCGAACGCCGCCGCACCGCCAGCCTGACCCTGCTGATGGCCGCCGCCGGTATCGCCTGCTCGGTGACCTTCAGCAGTCCGTTCCTGGGCATCGTCGCGCTGTGCTTCGCCGCGTCCGGTTTCATCGCCGTGCAACCGGTGTTCTGGACCTTCCCTTCCAGCTACCTCGCCGGCAGCGCCGCGGCGGCCGGCATCGCCCTGATCAACTCGTTCGGTGCCCTCGGCGGCTTCATCGCCCCGGTGCTGAAGAACTGGGCCGAAGGCGCCTTCCATTCTCCGGCAGCCGGCCTGTACCTGCTGTCCGCCACCACCGTCATCGCCGCGCTGCTGGTCCTGGGCGTGCGTTCGCCCGGGCATGAAGCTTCGAACAAACCGGCCACCGTTTAAACCTGACCGCCGTTAAAAAAAGGAATCACACCATGGGCATTCCAACCATCAAGCACGTCCGCGCTTTCACTCTGCGAGGCGGCGGCGCGGATTACCACGATCAGGCCGATGGCCACTGGATCGACGATCACATTGCCACGCCGATGAGCAAATACCCGGAGTACCGCCAGAGCCGCCGCACCTTCGGCATCAACGTGCTCGGCACCCTGGTGGTGGAGATCGAAGCCAGCGACGGCACGGTCGGTTTTGCGGTGACCACGGGCGGCGAGCCGGCCGCCTACATCGTCGAGAAACACCTGGCGCGCTTCCTCGAAGGCGCGAAAGTCACCGACATCGAAAAGATCTGGGACCAGATGTACCAATCGACCCTGTATTACGGGCGCAAAGGCATCGTGATCAACACGATTTCCGGGGTCGACCTGGCGCTGTGGGACTTGCTCGGCAAGATCCGCCAGGAGCCGGTGCACCAGTTGCTCGGCGGCGCGGTGCGCGATGAATTGCAGTTCTACGCCACCGGCGCCCGCCCGGACCTGGCGCAGAAAATGGGTTTTATCGGCGGCAAGATGCCGCTGCACCATGGCCCGGCCGAAGGCGAGGAAGGCCTGCGCAAGAACCTCGAAGAACTGGCGACCATGCGCGAACGGGTCGGGCCGGACTTCTGGCTGATGCTCGATTGCTGGATGAGCCTGGACCTCAACTACGCCACCAGACTGGCGGTCGGCGCCCACGAACATGGCTTGAAGTGGATCGAAGAAGCCCTGCCGCCGGACGATTACTGGGGCTACGCGGCCCTGCGCAACAACGTGCCCAAAGGCATGCTGGTGACCACCGGCGAACATGAAGCCACCCGCTGGGGCTTCCGCATGCTGCTGGAGATGGGCTGCTGCGACATCATCCAGCCGGATGTCGGCTGGTGCGGCGGCCTCACCGAACTGGTGAAGATCTCGGCCCTGGCCGACGCCCACAACGCCCTGGTCATTCCCCACGGCTCGTCGGTGTACAGCTATCACTTCGTGGCCACCCGGCATAACAGCCCGATCGCCGAATTCCTGATGATGGCGCCCAAAGCCGACGAAGTGGTGCCGATGTTCCATCCGCAATTGCTCGGCGAACCGGTACCGGTGAACGGTCGCATGCGCCTGTCGGCACTCGACCAGCCGGGATTCGGCGTGACCCTCAACCCGGAATGCCAACTGCATCGGCCGTATAGCCGCTGAGCCAGGAGTTCGTGATGAACATGCCGCACAACGCTTTCAAGGCCGCCCTGAACAAACCTGCGCCGCAATATGGCATCTGGGCCGGGTTCGCCACCGGCTACGGCGCCGAGATCGTCGCCACCACCGGTTATGACTGGATGCTGATCGACGGTGAACACGCACCCAATACCGTGCCCGGCGTACTCGCCCAATTGCAGGCCGTGGCGCCCTACCCCACGGCACCCATCGTGCGCGCCGTGAATGGCGACGCCAACCTGATCAAGCAGTTGCTGGATATCGGTGCGCAGACGCTGATGATCCCGATGGTCGAAACCGCCGAACAGGCCCAGGCCCTGGTCCGCGCCATGCGGTACCCACCCCACGGCATCCGTGGCGTCGGCGGCGGCCTGACCCGCGCCACTCGCTGGGACGGCGTGCCGGATTACCTGAACACCGCCCATGAACAGCTGTGCCTGATCGTGCAGGTGGAATCGCGGCTCGGCGTGGAAAACGTCGCAGCCATTGCCGCCGTCGAAGGCGTCGACGCGGTGTTCATCGGCCCGGCGGATCTGTCCATTGGTCTGGGCCATGCCGGCAATCCCGGTCACCCGGAAGTTCAGGAACGCATTCAACACGCGGTCAACGCGACGCTGGCGGCCGGCAAGGCCTGCGGCATCCTCGCACCCAATGAAGAAGACGCGCGGCGCTATCAGGGCTGGGGCTGCCAGTTCATCGCCGTGGCCATCGACATCAGCCTGCTGCGCCAGAGCGCCATGGCCACCCTCGCCCGCTACCGCACACCGGCCACCGAACACGCGCCGTCGCGTACCTACTGATCAGCCAAGGAGTCGTTCCATGTCATCCGTGCCTGTTTACGAAAACTTCATCAACGGCCAGTTCGTGGCCAGCGCTGCCCACATTGACGTGATCAACCCGGCCACCGGTGCCTTGTTGTCGAAGGTGCCGGCGTCGAATGCCGAAGACGTCGATCGCGCTCTCGCTGCGGCGCGCTCCGCGCAAAAGGACTGGGCGCGCAAGCCGGCGAATGAGCGCGCCGGCTACCTGCGCCGCATCGCCGCCAAACTGCGGGAAAACGTTGCGCACCTGGCGCGCACCATCACCCTGGAACAAGGCAAGATCAGCGGCCTGGCCGAAGTCGAAGTCAACTTCACCGCCGACTACCTCGACTACATGGCCGAGTGGGCGCGGCGCATCGAAGGTGAAATCATCACCAGCGACCGCCAGAACGAAAACATCTTCCTGTTCCGCAAACCCCTGGGGGTGGTGGCGGGGATCCTGCCGTGGAATTTCCCGTTCTTCCTGATCGCTCGCAAGATGGCCCCCGCCCTGCTGACCGGCAACACCATCGTCATCAAACCGAGTGAAGAAACGCCGAACAACTGCTTCGAGTTCGCCCGATTGGTGGCAGAAACCGACCTGCCGCCCGGTGTGTTCAACGTGGTTTGCGGTGACGGCCAGGTTGGCGCGGCGCTCAGCGGGCACAAAGGCGTGGACATGATCAGTTTCACCGGCAGCGTCACCACCGGTTCACGGATCATGGCCGCCGCCGCACCGAACATCACCAAGCTCAATCTGGAACTGGGTGGCAAGGCCCCGGCCATCGTGCTGGCGGATGCCGACCTGGACCTGGCGGTGAAGGCCATTCGCGATTCGCGGATCATCAACAGCGGCCAGGTGTGCAATTGCGCCGAGCGGGTGTATGTCGAACGCAAGGTGGCGGATCAATTCATCGAGCGCATCGCCGCCGCCATGAGCGCGACCCGCTATGGCGACCCGATTGCGCAACCCGATGTGGAGATGGGCCCGCTGATCAATCGCCAGGGCCTGGACAGCGTCAACCGTAAAGTCCGTACAGCACTGAGCCAGGGCGCCAGCCTGATCAGCGGCGGGCAGGTTGCCGACCTGCCGAACGGCTTTCACTTCCAGCCCACGGTCCTGGCGGGCTGCCGCGCCGACATGGAGATCATGCGCGAGGAAATCTTCGGTCCGGTGCTGCCGATCCAGATCGTCGATGACCTGGATGAAGCCATCGCCCTGGCCAACGACTGCGACTATGGCCTGACCTCGTCGATCTACACCCGCGACTTGAGCATGACCATGCACGCCATGCGCGAGCTGGATTTTGGCGAAACCTACGTCAATCGCGAGAACTTCGAAGCGATGCAGGGGTTTCATGCCGGGGTGCGTAAATCGGGGATTGGCGGGGCGGATGGCAAGCATGGGTTGTATGAGTACACCCATACTCATGCGGTGTATCTGCAGGGCTGAATATCTGCGGTGTTGCTGATGCCGCCTTCGCGAGCAAGCCCGCTCCCACATTGGTTTCTGTGTCGAACACACAATCAAATGTGGGAGCGGGCTTGCTCGCGAAGACGTCAGATCAGTCAACACAAGACCATCAGAAGTCCACAGTCGCCGACAGCAAATAGGTCCGCGGCGTCGACAGCGTCAACCCCGGCTCACTGTCATCCGAAGCCCCCGCCGAACTCCAGTAGCGCTTGTCCGCCACGTTCTCGATATTGCCCCGCACGGTGATGGTCTTTTCATCAACCCTGAACGCATACCGCGCGCCCACGTCGAAACGCTCCCACGAATCGATTTCCTTGTTGTTGGACTGGTCCAGGTACTGCGAGCTGGAGTAGATGCCGCGACTGGTCAGGGTCAGGCCCTGGACGTTCGGCACGTCCCACTCGGCGCCCAGGTTGACGTTGTACTTCGGCGTGGCCGGCGCGCGGTTGCCGTCGAAGGTGCCATTGGTGGTGTCGTTCAACTCGCTGTCGATGTACATCACCCCACCGAGCAGCCGGAATCCGTCGAGCGGTTCGCCGAACACGCTCAGCTCCACACCATCGTTCTGCCGCTTGCCGTTGGGGCCGAAGACCCGGGTCGTGGCGTTGGTCTCGTAGGCCGGTTGCTTGATCCGGAACACCGCAGCGGTGACCGCGAACGCACCGGCGTCGTACTTGGCGCCGACCTCGACCTGGCGACTGATGAACGGCGGGAAGATCTCATCCTCGTTGACCGAGGTGGACGGGGCGATCTTGCCCTGGCTCAGGCCTTCCATGTAGTTGGCGTACACAGATAATTTGTCGGTGGCCTTGAACAGGATGCCACCCGATGGCGAGAATTTTTCCTCGTCATAGGCGGTGTCGCCCTTGACGTCATCCGACCAGTCGTCCACTTGCACCCGCTGCCAGCGGCCGCCGAGGGTCAGCAGCAGCCGGTCATCGAAGAAGCCCAGGGTGTCGGACAAGGCCACGCTGCTGAAGCGGTTCTCGGTATAGACCTCTGGGTCGAAGCGCGTGGGCCGTTCGGGTGTCGGGGTTTCCACGGGGTCGTAAAGGTTGCTGGGGGCCGCAGCGTAACGGGCGCCGCCATTCTCGAAGTCCATGTAGAAATAGCTGGCCGCCAGGTTGACCTGATGGCTGACCGGGCCGGTATGAAACCAGTTGCGCACGCCGGCCGTGGCCGTGCGCACGTTTTCGTCGCGGGTGAAGTCCCGCGGCAGCACACTGAAATCACCCGCATCGTTGGTGACCGCAACGGCATGCCTGAGAAAGTCATGGTTGCTTTTGCGCGCGCCCACACCGCCGTACAACAGCACTGAATCGCTGACATCGAATTCACCGTTCAGCGTGCCGAAAGTGTCCGTGGTGCGCGCCTGGCTCCAGGGCTGCGCATAGTTGTCGCGGACATCGCTGGCATTCGGCACCTTCGCGTTGACGCCAATCTGCACGCGCTCCTGGGGGGCATCGGTATCACGTTCGGTGTGGCCGATGTCGGTCGAGAGGCGCAGGCGGTCACCGCGAAAATCCAGGCCCAGCACCGCCATCTCGCGGTCGACGCTCTGGTGATCCCAGTCGGTGTCGCCAGACTGCTTCACGCCGTTGAAACGAATGCCGAACATGTCCTCCTCACCAAAGCGCCGGCCTACATCCACGGCACCGCCAAGCTGGTTGTTGGAGGCGTAACTGCCGGTGAACGAGGTGATCGGCTGGTCGGTCGCTCGCTTTGGCACCACGTTGATTCCGCCGCCCACGCTGCCCCGTGGCGAGATGCCGTTGACCAGCTGGCTGGGGCCCTTGAGGATGTCGACGCGGTCGGCCATCTCCATGTCGATGGTATAGGTCGGCAGGACACCGTACAGGCCGTTGTAGGAAACATCGCTGTTGAACAGGCTGAGTCCGCGAATGGTGAACTGCTCATAACGCCCTCCCGCCGGATTGGTCGCGCGTACCGAAGGATCGCTGGCCACCAGGTCGCCCAGGGTACGCGCCTGAAGGTTTTTCACCGCCTCGCTGGTGTAGGTGGTCATGCTGAACGGCGTTTCCATGAAGTCTTGCGAGCCGAGCAAGCCTTGCGAGCCACGGCGTGCAACCTGGCCACCGGCGTACACCGGGTCGACGGCGTCACCCGCTGTCGCGTAAATGGAAGTGGCGCCCAGTTGCAGGCTGCTGCCCGATGGTTCGGGAATCAGGATGTACGCCTGCTCGCCCACCGGTTGCAGTTGCAGGCCGGAATTCTGCAACAGGCGCACGAAGCCCTCCTCCACCCCATAGGTACCGGAAAGTCCCGCACTGCTGCGACCGCTGACCAGCGCCGGATCCACCGACAGGTTGACCCCGGCCAGGCCGGCGAACCGGGTGAGCGCATCGCTCAGGCTGCCGGCCGGCACCTGATAACTGCGACGAGTGGCGTCTTCGGCCCAGGCATGGGTGATGAAGATCGGGCTGGCACTCAGGCTCAACATCAGGCTCAGGCGCAACAACGGGCGCAGACCGGACGACGCCGGGCGTGGACGGCAAGACTTTACGGCGGGCATTGAAAAGGCTCTCTTGTGCGTTCAGTTGCCTTGAATGACAAGCGAGTCGAAAAAAGGGGACAGGCTTCACGCAACTTTTTTGCGCGGCGTCAGCGTTACCCAATAGCGAGTACGCATTTGCACCTCCAGCGGCAGGCTGGCCGCGAGCAGCGCGAGGATGCGATCGGTGTCGTCCAGGCGGAAACTGCCAGTGACCCGCAGCGCTTCGAGTTCCGGCGCCCAACGCAGGACACCCGGTCGATAGCTGTCGAGTTCGCGCAGGAATTCCCCCAGTGGCTGGTTGCTGGCCATCAATACGCCTTCGCGCCAGCCGGGTTGCAACACATCAAAAGCCTGTATCGCGGCGGCACCTGCCGCTTGCAGATCGACCTGCTGGCCCGCGCGCAACGTCAGCGCCGCGCCCTGCAAGGGTTGCAACTGCACGGCACCGCTGAACACCGATACCCGGCATCCGCGGCTGCCCTGGCGCACGCAGGCTTCGCCTTGACTGACGGTCACCTGACCGAACCGGGTCTGGATCATCAAGGGCGATGCACCCGGCACCTTCAGCGACATTTCGCCCTCCACCAGTTTCACCCGACGATTCGGCAAATCCACATCGACGGCGCTGGCCGTATTGAGCTGCAGGACACTGCCATCGGCCAGGGGTACCTGCTTGCGCTCGCCGGTGGCGGTGTGCAGGTCGGCGCGCCAGACGTCCAGGGGCAATTGCCGGCTGATCAGCCAGGCTGCCGGCACCAGCGCCACCGCGCCCAATGCGCGTTTGAGCACTACGCGTCGCGCAGGATCGGGGCGATCGAGGCTGCTCATGGCCAGCGCGGGAGGCAGGTCGGCAAAGCGCTGGCGCAAGGCCTGGGCCTTTTGCCAGGCGTGTTCATGACTGCGGCAGCTGTCGCGCCAGCGTTGCAGGTTCGCCCGGTCCTGATCGGTGGCACCTCCAGACTCGAGCAACGCCAGCCACTGCGCGGCGGCGCGCACGGCCTGGCGAACGTCGGCCGCCGGGCTGTTCACAGGTCCACCAACAGGCAATGCTCATAGGCTTGGGCCATGTAGCGTTTGATCGTACGTTCCGACACCGACAGGCGCTCGGCGATCTGCTGGTAGGTCAAGCCCTCGAGCTGACTCCAGAGAAACGCCCGGCGCACGGCCCTGGGCAAACCATCGAGCAATTCGTCCAGCGCTTGCAGGGTTTCCAGCAGCAGCCAACGCTGTTCCGGGGACGGCGCACATTCTTCGGGCAGGGACGCCAACGCACTCAGGTAAGCCTGTTCCAGACTGCGCCGTTGGTAGAAATTGCTCAGCAGGCGTTTGCCCACCGTCAGCAGATAGGCACGGGGCTCTTGCAGGTCGGCAATGCGCTGGGAGCTGGCGAGCAAACGCAAGAAGGTATCCTGGCTCAGGTCCGCCGCATCACAAGCGTTGCCCATGCGTCGCCTCAGCCAGCTCTCAAGCCAGCTACGGTGATCGCGGTACAGGTCGTGAAGGGTTTGCTCCTTCGCCATCGCTGCATCACTCATCTGAAGAACCCTGTGCCAGGCGTTATCGTAAATGAGAGTGATTCTAATTAATGTCGCGAGGCAGCACCAAGTGCTTTATGCAGCGGATGCGCAGAAAGATTGGACGGCAAGCGTCATCGAGGAGAAAAAGGCATATTCCAGAAACAAAAAACCCCGGTCTTTCGACCAGGGTCTTTGCTATCGACTCGAAGTAGCCAGTGGCTTTCTTCGTAGCTCCAAGGCGTTCAGTGGGCCTTGGAGCAGATATGGCGCAGCGGACGGGACTCGAACCCGCGACCCCCGGCGTGACAGGCCGGTATTCTAACCGACTGAACTACCGCTGCGTATCGCTTTGAGCAGATGCTCAAGTAACTCGTCTGATTGAAAACTCAGTAGCTTTTCAATCTCGAGCCAGGCAGGCCTGACTCGGAAAATATGGCGCAGCGGACGGGACTCGAACCCGCGACCCCCGGCGTGACAGGCCGGTATTCTAACCGACTGAACTACCGCTGCGCGTCGGTGCAGGCATTTCAGCCTACGGCTTGCTTTCGCAAGTTTCTCGGAAGTGGTGGGTGATGACGGGATCGAACCGCCGACATTCTGCTTGTAAGGCAGACGCTCTCCCAGCTGAGCTAATCACCCGTCTGCATCTCCGAGGCCGCGAAATTTACGCAGGTAGCGAACCTAAGTCAATAGCAGGATTGAAGTTTTTCTGAAAAAGACAAAATCGTGGCATCACTTACAAGGGTTGCAAACCTTCAGACCGCTTTCGCGAGCAAGCCCGCTCCCACAGTGAACCGCGTTTCTTCAGGCAAAACGCAGTCCACTGTGGGAGCGGGCTTGCTCGCGAAGACGGCGGTACATTCAACATCAATGCCTGAGGAAAGAACCGATCTACTCGCTGTAAATCATCTTCTTGGTCATGCCGCCATCGACCACAAACTCCTGGCCAGTGACAAAACCAGCATTCTTCGACAGCAGCCAGGCCACCATCGCCGCCACATCCTCAACCGTCCCTACCCTGCCCGCCGGATGCTGGGCATGGTCGGCATCGGTTAGCGGCTCGGCACGACGCAGCGAAGGGTCCCGCGCATCGATCCAGCCGGGGCTCACGGCATTGACCCGAATCTCCGGACCAAGACTGATCGCCAGTGCGTGAGTCAGGGCCAACAAACCGCCCTTGCTCGCGGCATAGGCCTCGGTGTCCGGTTCCGACTGCCCGGCGCGGGTCGAGGCCAGGTTGACGATCGCCCCGCTATGGGCCCGCAGGTACGGCGCACAGTGCTTGGCCAACAGCATCGGCCCACTGAGGTTCACCGCCAGCACCCGATTCCAGTAAGCCAGGTCGAGGCTTTCCAGGGTGATGTTATGCGGATCGGCCACCGCTGCATTGCACACCAACGCATCCAGGCGCCCGAACTGCCCCAGCACCTCGGCAACGCCCAGGGCCACCTGCCCTTCGTTGGAGACGTCCATGGCGATGAACCAGGCGTTGTCGCCCAGCACCTTCGCCACCTTCGAGCCACGATCGCGATCCAGGTCCGTGAGCACCACTTGCCAGCCTTCGCTGATCAACCAGGCCGCAATACCCAGGCCGATGCCCCGCGCTGCACCGGTCACCAGTGCAACACGGCCATTGGAACCCGGTGGCGTGGACAACTCGATCACAAGGCAGCCAACCCGCGCGCCAGGTCGGCTTGCAGGTCTGCCACGTCTTCCAGGCCGACCGCAATGCGGATCAGGCTGTCACGGATGCCCGCAGCTTCACGCTCCTGGGGCGCCAGGCGGCCGTGGGAGGTGGTGCTCGGGTGGGTGATGGTGGTCTTGCTGTCGCCCAGGTTCGCCGTGATCGAAATCAGGCGGGTCGCATCGATGAAGCGCCAGGCGCCCTCTTTGCCGCCCTTGACCTCGAAACTCACTACCGCGCCGAAGCCCTTCTGCTGACGCAGGGCCAGCTCGTGCTGCGGATGGCTCTTGAGACCGGCGTAATGGACTTTCTCGATGCCGTCCTGCTGTTCCAGCCACTCGGCCAGCTCCTGGGCGTTGGCACAATGGGCCTTCATCCGCAGGTTGAGGGTTTCCAGGCCCTTGAGGAAGATCCAGGCGTTAAACGGGCTCAGGGTCGGCCCGGCGGTGCGCAGGAAGCCAACCACTTCTTTCATCTGCTCGCTGCGCCCGGCCACGACACCGCCCATGCAACGGCCCTGGCCGTCGATGAACTTGGTCGCCGAGTGCACGACGATGTCCGCACCCAGTTTCAGCGGCTGTTGCAGCGCCGGGGTGCAGAAGCAGTTGTCGACCACCAGCATCGCGCCCTTGGCGTGCGCGATTTTCGCCAGTTCGGCGATATCGACCAGTTCAGCCAGCGGATTGGACGGCGATTCGACGAACAGCAACTTGGTGTTGGTCTTGATCGCCGCGTCCCAGCCGGACAGGTCCGCCAGGGGCACGTAGTCGACTTCGACGCCGAAGCGCTTGAAGTACTTCTCGAACAGGCTGATGGTCGAGCCGAATACGCTGCGCGACACCAGCACGTGGTCGCCGGCACTGCACAGGCTCATCACCACCGCCATGATCGCGGCCATGCCGGTGGCGGTGGCCACGGCTTGCTCGGCGCTTTCCAGGGCGGCAATGCGCTCTTCGAAGGCACGTACGGTCGGGTTGGTGTAGCGCGAGTAGACGTTACCCGGCACTTCGCCGGCAAAACGTGCGGCGGCGTCGCCAGCGGTGCGGAATACATAGCTGGAAGTGAAGAACATCGGATCACCGTGTTCGCCTTCCGGCGTACGGTGCTGACCGGCACGTACGGCCAGGGTATCGAACGCTACGCCTTCGAGGTCGCTGTCCAACCGACCGGCATCCCAATCCTGACTCATGCTGTCACTCCTTGCCTTATTCGGTAGTAGATACGAAACCGGCCCTGCAGGAGCGTGGCTTGCCCGCGAAGGGTCCTTTGGATACGCCAAAAGCTTCGCGGGCAAGCCTCGATCCTACAAGGCCGGCTTTACTCAGTTGTTGTACAGATCGATGATCGCGCTGACCGCCTGGGTCTTGACCTTGGAGGCATCGTTACGTGCCTGCTCGATCTTGTTCAGGTAAGCCTCGTCGACGTCGCCGGTCACATACTTGCCGTCGAACACCGCGCAATCGAAGTTCTCGATCTTGATCTTGCCGCCACCGACCGCTTCGATCAAGTCAGGCAGGTCCTGATAGATCAGCCAGTCGGCGCCGATCAGGTCCGCAACGTCCTGGGTCGAACGGTTGTGGGCGATCAGCTCGTGGGCGCTCGGCATGTCGATGCCGTAGACGTTCGGGAAACGCACGGCCGGGGCTGCGGAGCAGAAATAGACGTTCTTGGCGCCCGCTTCGCGTGCCATCTGGATGATCTGCTTGCAGGTGGTGCCGCGCACGATCGAGTCGTCCACCAGCATCACGTTCTTGCCGCGGAATTCCAGTTCGATGGCGTTGAGCTTCTGGCGTACGGATTTTTTCCGCGCAGCCTGGCCCGGCATGATGAAGGTCCGGCCGATGTAGCGGTTCTTCACGAAACCTTCGCGGAATTTCACGCCCAGGTGGTTCGCCAGCTCCAGGGCCGCGGTGCGGCTGGTGTCCGGGATCGGGATGACCACGTCGATGTCGTGATCAGGACGTTCGCGCAGGATCTTCTCGGCGAGCTTCTCGCCCATGCGCAGGCGGGCCTTGTACACCGACACGCCATCGATGATCGAGTCCGGACGCGCCAGGTAGACGTGTTCGAAGATGCACGGGGTCAGGGACGGGTTGGTCGCGCACTGACGGGTGTGCAGCTTGCCGTCTTCGGTGATGTAGACCGCTTCGCCCGGTGCCAGGTCGCGGATCAGGGTGAAACCGAGCACGTCCAGGGACACGCTCTCGGAGGCGATCATGTACTCGACGCCTTCGTCGGTGTGACGCTGGCCGAACACGATCGGGCGGATGCCGTGCGGGTCGCGGAAACCGACGATGCCGTAGCCGGTCACCATGGCCACTACCGCGTAGCCACCGACGCAGCGGTTGTGCACGTCGGTAACGGCAGCGAACACGTCTTCTTCGGTCGGCTGCAGCTTGCCGCGCTGGGCCAGCTCGTGTGCGAACACGTTCAGCAGTACTTCCGAATCGGAGCTGGTGTTGACGTGGCGCAGGTCAGATTCGTAAATCTCCTTGGCCAGCTGTTCAACGTTGGTCAGGTTACCGTTGTGCGCCAGGGTGATGCCGTAAGGCGAGTTGACGTAAAACGGTTGAGCTTCGGCCGAGGTCGAGCTGCCCGCGGTCGGATAGCGCACATGGCCAATGCCCATGTGGCCGACCAGGCGCTGCATGTGACGCTGCTGGAACACGTCACGCACCAGGCCGTTGTCCTTGCGCAGGAATAACCGGCCATCATGGCTGGTCACGATACCGGCAGCGTCCTGGCCGCGGTGCTGGAGGACGGTTAGCGCGTCATACAGCGCCTGATTGACGTTCGACTTACCGACGATACCGACGATGCCACACATGCGACGCAACCCCTACTTAATGGATCTGAACTGAACAACACTCACTGAGGCGTTTTGGCCATCGGTAAGAGCTGCTCCTTGAACGGTATATCAGCGGGTACGCTGATACCGCTGGCAAGCCACTGACTGCTCCACCCGAGAATCAGGTTCTTGGACCAGTCGGCGACCAATAAAAATCTTGGCACGAGCTGGGACTCTTTCCACCACCCGTCCTGCTGTACCGGCCCCAGGCTCAACAGCCCGACCGCCACGACCACCAGCAACACGCCACGCGCCGCGCCGAAGGCCATGCCGAGGAATCGATCGGTCCCGGACAACCCGGTGACGCGAACCAACTCGCCGATAAGATAATTGATCATTGCGCCTACGATCAGCGTGGCGACAAACATGATGGCACAGCCCGTGATTATACGAGCCGATGGGGTCTGGATGTATCCGGCGAGGTACTCGGACAATGAGCCACCAAACATCCAGGCAACGGCTCCTGCGATGATCCAGGTCACGAGCGACAGTGCTTCCTTGACGAAGCCGCGGCTCAGACTGATCAATGCGGAGATGGCGACGATTGCAACGATCGCCCAGTCAACCCAGGTAAATGGCACAGTGCAGCCTACAGACGGATAAGGCGGCGCATTTTAGCAGAGCCCATGCTTATCGGTAAGCTGCGATTGTCAGTGCATTTCAAATCGTGTCGATAGATTTAGCCACGCTCTGGCTGAAAGCGCACGACAAAGCCCTTGAGGTTCTGCTGGCGGTTCAGCAAGTCGCGCAGGCGATCGGCTTCTGCACGCTCGATCAGCGGCCCGACGAACACCCGATTCTTGCCATCGGCAGTGCGGATGTAGGCATTGTAACCCTGGCTGCGCAGGGTTTTCTGCAGCTTTTCCGCACTCTCACGGTTGGCCAGACTGGCCAGTTGCACCGACCAGCTGACCGACAGGCCATTGGCGTCGACACGGCTTTGCGTGGTATCCGGCTTGCCCGGTGCGGCGCTGATCGGTTGCGACGGCGCCGTGGCAGGCTTGGCAGCCAGCGCCGGGACGGGCGCAGGTGCCGGGGGCGGTGTGACCGGTTTGACGGCAGGCGCCGGAGCGGCAGGCGCAACCGGTGCAACCGGCGCTTCCTGCTGGGCGATTTCCTCGTCGCTCGGCACGGGCTCCTGCGGCAGGGCCTGGGGTTCAGGCACCACCACCGGCTCCACCTGCACTTGCGGCATCACCGGCGCTTGCGGCGCCGCCGGGGCCTGGACCGTCACCTGGCGCTGCTCGTCCTGGCGGGAAAACAGCATCGGCAGGAAAATCACGGCCAACGCCACCAGAACCAGGGCGCCGACCATGCGCTGCTTGTAAGCCTTATCCAGCAATGCCATTTGCCGCTTCCTCCGTGGAGCGCCGGGCCAGCCACTCGAGGGCCTCGGCAACACAATAGAATGATCCGAACAACAGAATCTCGTCGTCGCTCGTCGCCTGCGCACACTGCCCTTCCAGGGCGGCGGCCACGCTGTCATAGGACGTCACCGCAGCACCGCGCTTGTCCAGCGCCTCGCGCAAGTCGGCCACCGGTCGCGCCCGCGGCGAATCCAGCGGCGCAACGGCCCAGTGCTCGACACTAGCACTCAATTCGCCAATAACACCATCCAGATCCTTGTCCGCCAGCAATCCGAACACCGCCAGGCGCTTGCCAGCCGGTGGTCGGCTGACCAGGCGACGGGCCAGGTACTCAGCGGCATGGGGGTTATGCCCCACATCCAGCAACAAGTTAAGGCGCTTGCCCTGCCACTCGACCTGCCGGCGATCGAGACGACCGACCATCCGCGTCGCTTGCAGCGCCTGGACAATCTGCGCCTGCACCCAAGGTAAACCGAGCAGCAGATAGGCCTGCAACGCCAAGGCGGCGTTTTCCATCGGCAGGTCGAGCAACGGCAGGTCGCGCAGCTCGACTGCACGCCCTTGCGCGTCAACACCACGCCACTGCCAGCCGTGGTCAGTCACACCCAGGTCGAAATCGCGCCCACGCAGGAAAAACGGGCAGTTGAGCTCGCGCGCCTTGTCCAGCAGGGGTTGCGGGGGATTCAGGTCACCGCAGAGCGCGGGCGCGCCCTGACGGAAGATGCCGGCCTTCTCGAAAGCCACGGACTCACGGGTATCACCCAGGTAATCCGCATGATCGACGCCAATGCTGGTGACCAGCGCCATGTCGGCGTCCACCACGTTGACCGTGTCCAGACGCCCGCCCAAGCCGACTTCCAGCACCACGGCGTCGAGCCTGGACTGTTGAAACAGCCAGAACGCTGCCAGGGTACCCATCTCGAAATAGGTCAGGGATGTGTCGCCGCGGCCGGCCTCGACCGCCGTGAAAGCCCGGCACAGCTCGGCGTCAGTAGCTTCGACGCCATTGACCTGCACCCGCTCGTTGTAACGCAGCAGGTGCGGAGAACTGTAGACACCGACGTTCAGGCCCTGCGCCCGCAGCAATGACGCCACGAACGCACAGGTCGAGCCCTTGCCATTGGTGCCGGTGACCGTGATCACCCGAGGCGCCGGCTTGCCCAGTCCCATACGGGACGCTACCTGCTGCGAGCGCTCAAGGCCCATGTCGATGGCCGAAGGGTGCAACTGCTCAAGGTAGGCGAGCCACTCGCCAAGGGTACGTTCGGTCATAGGTTGGCAGGTACCGGTGGAACGACGATTGGCTCGATGGGTGCAGCGACGAATTTCGGCGTCGGCAGGCCCATCATTTGCGCCAGCAGGTTACCCAGGCGCGGCCGCAGTTCCTGACGGTGAATGATCATGTCGATCGCGCCGTGCTCCAGCAGGAACTCGCTGCGCTGGAAGCCTTCCGGCAGTTTTTCGCGCACGGTCTGCTCGATCACGCGCGGGCCGGCAAAGCCGATCAGGGCTTTCGGCTCGCCGACGATCACGTCGCCCAGCATCGCCAGGCTGGCGGAAACACCACCGTAGACCGGGTCGGTCAGCACGGAGATGAACGGAATGCCTTCTTCACGCAGACGCGCCAGGACCGCCGAGGTCTTGGCCATTTGCATCAGGGAGATCAGGGCTTCCTGCATCCGCGCGCCACCGGAGGCGGAGAAGCAGATCATCGGGCAGCGATTTTCCAGGGCGTAGTTGGCGGCGCGCACGAAGCGCTCACCGACGATGGCGCCCATCGAACCACCCATGAAGGAGAATTCGAACGCCGACACCACCACCGGCATGCCCAGCAGGGTACCGCTCATCGAGATCAGCGCGTCTTTTTCGCCGGTCTGCTTCTGCGCCGCGGTCAGGCGATCCTTGTACTTTTTGCCGTCGCGGAATTTCAGGCGGTCAACCGGCTCCAGGTCGGCGCCCAGTTCGGTACGACCTTCGGCATCGAGGAAGATGTCGATGCGCGCGCGTGCGCCGATTCGCATGTGGTGATTGCACTTGGGGCAAACGTCCAGGGTCTTTTCCAGCTCCGGACGATACAGCACAGCCTCGCAAGACGGGCATTTGTGCCAAAGACCTTCAGGCACCGAGCTCTTCTTGACCTCGGAACGCATGATCGAAGGGATCAGTTTGTCTACTAACCAGTTGCTCATGCTTTCTTTCTCCAGTACCGGCGGCCCGAACGCTCTGGTTCGCAGCCCCGCGTATGCCCTTGAGCTAAATTCATGTGTGCGGCGATGTTCGATGGGTGCCGGGTCAGTGAAGCGTGACCTGCGTACAGCCCATCAATCCTCAGCCGTTTTGTACAGTGCAGTGGACGGCGGCAGTCTGCCAGCCGTCACATCAAGGTGCCACGGACTGCCTTGATGAATGCCTGAATCTTTGCGTGATCCTTGATGCCCTTGCTCGCCTCTACCCCGCCACTGACATCCACCGCATACGGTCGAACCCGCGTCACCGCCTCGGCGACGTTTTCCGGGGTCAGGCCGCCCGCCAGGATGATCGGCTTGCTCAAGCCTTGCGGTATCAATGACCAGTCGAACGCCTGACCGGTTCCACCGGGAACACCTTCGACATAGGCGTCGAGCAAAATACCGCTGGCACCCGGATAAGCGTCGCAAGCTGCCGCGATATCGTCCCCGGCCTTGACCCGCAGGGCCTTGATGTACGGACGATGCCAGCCTTCGCAGTCCTCAGAACTTTCATCGCCATGGAACTGCAACAGGTCCAGCGGCACCGCGTCGAGGATTTCTCCCAGCTCGCAACGGCTGGCGTTGACGAACAGGCCCACGGTGGTGACGAACGGCGGCAACGCCTTGATGATCGCGCGCGCCTGCTGGAACGTCACGTTCCGCGGGCTCTTGGCGTAGAACACGAAGCCGATGGCATCGGCCCCGGCCTCGACCGCCGCCAACGCATCCTCTATGCGGGTAATCCCGCAAATCTTGCTGCGAACGGCTGACATGTCGATTAATCCCCACGGCAAATCCGAGAAAGTCCCGGATGGTAACAAAAGCGTTCGAAGGCGTCAGCCGTCAAGTTCGCTGAAACCGGTGAGGAAATGTGGGCCAATGAAACGCTCCGGCAGCTGGAACTCGTCACGGTACTCGACCTGCACCAGATACAGGCCGAACGGATGCGCTGTCACCCCGCCGGAACGGCGAATACGGCTCTCCAGCACTTCCTTCATCCACTCCACCGGACGCTCGCCGGAACCGATGGTCATCAGTACGCCGGCAATGTTGCGCACCATGTGGTGCAGGAAGGCGCTGGCACGGATATCCAGCACGATCATCTTGCCGTGACGCGTGACGCGCAGGTGATGAAGCTCCTTGATCGGCGACTTGGCCTGGCACTGGCCGGCACGGAAGGCGCTGAAATCGTGGGTGCCCACCAGGTAGCGGGCCGCTTCGGCCATGCGCTCGACATCCAGCGGGCGGTGGTTCCAGGTGATTTCTTCGTTCAGGTGCGCCGGACGGATCTGGTCGTTGTAGATCACATAGCGATAGCGCCGGGCAATGGCCTTGAACCTGGCATGGAAATGCGCCGGCATGACCTTGGCCCAACTGACGCTGACATCGTGGGGCAGATTGATATTGGCCCCCATGACCCAGGCCTTCATCGAACGCTCGACCTGCGTGTCGAAGTGCACGACCTGGCCACAGGCGTGCACGCCGGCATCGGTGCGCCCGGCGCAGAGCAGCGAAACGGGCGAGTCGGCCACCTTGGACAAGGCGTTTTCGAGGGTTTCCTGCACCGTGAGCACGCCCGAGGCCTGGCGCTGCCAGCCACGATAACGCGAGCCCTTGTATTCAACGCCCAACGCGATCCGGAAAAAGCCGTCGGCCGCCATTTCGGCGGCCGGGTTATCTATGTTTGCCAAGGAGGGACAGCCTGCTGATGTGCGCAAAGGGGGGCATTATAAGGCGGCCAGACGAGGACGCCAGTACAACAGAGGTTCCTGCGGTGAATGGGATGGCTCCATCGCCAGCAGGCTGGCTCCCACAAGGGGTTTGTGTGGGAGCTAGCCTGCTGGCGATAGCGGCACCACAGGCACCATCACATCACCCGCAAACAAAAACGGCAGCCTCGATGGGCTGCCGTTCTGCTTGCAACAAATGACTCAAGCCAGACGCGCCAGCATTTCCCTGGCTTCGCTCTTCTGGCCGTCGTCGCCTTCGGTCACCACCTCGTTGAGGATGTCGCGGGCACCATCGTTGTCGCCCATGTCGATATAGGCCTGGGCCAGGTCGAGCTTGGTGGCGACTTCGTCTGTGCCGGACAGGAAATCGAACTCCGGCTCGTCATCCACGGTGGCCAGGGCGTCATCTACCGTGAAGCTCGGCTCGCTGATGCTCCGGGACAGGTCGTCCAGTTCGGCGCTGACGTCATCCAGCTCAGTGCTGAACGCCTGCGCAGGCGGCGTTTCGTCCATTTCATCGGCCAGCGACAAGTCGAAATCGGCCGGTAGGTCCAGATCGTCGAGGGTCACTTGTGGCACGTCCGGTACTGGCGCGGTCGGCAGGTCCTTGATGTCTTCGTCCAGGCTCAGCAGGAAATCGTCCTCGGCCAGGATCGCCGGCGAAGGCTCGCCACCAAGATCCATGTCCAGGTCGAACTCCGACAGGTCATCGAGGTTTTCCTTGATTTCAGTCTGTTGCTGCAAGACCGACTCGAAACTCAGGTCATCATCCTGGGGGAAGTCTTCCAGATCGGCCAGGGTTGCTTCCGGTGCTGGCTCTGGCAATGGCTCCGGCGCTGGCTCTGGCTCTGGCGCAACCGTGACCGGCGTGACATTTTCCAGGTCATCCAGGCTCAGGTCGAAAGCGCTGTCGAAATCGTCATCGGCCGCAGCCGGCGATTGCGGCTCGTCGAGCAACAGATCCTTGACGTACTGCGCGTCCAGTTCCGCAGCAGCGGCGGCAGCGGCAATACCGCCGGCAGCGACCAGTGCCATGGCCGGGAAACGGCTCTTGAGTTTTTCGACCTGGGCATAGTTGTCGCCGTTGGCCACCAACTGCCGCTCCTGGACCACGAACGCGTCGCGGTCACCCTGCAAGCCGTAGACTTCCATCAGCTTAAGGCGCAACTCGCTGCGTTGCGGCTCCTGCTTGACGCCCTCTTCCAGCAGCGCGGCGGCCTGATTCAGGCGACCACCGTCGATGTGCGACTGCGCCCGGCCCAGCACGTCGTCGGAATGCTCGGCGGCGGGCGATACCAAGGGTGCAGCAATCGGCGGCGTGACTACAACCGGGGCAATCACCGGGGCTGGAGCTGGCGCTGGAGCGGGTGCCGTGGCCAGTTTCGGGGTCGGCGGCTCGACGTCCAGGTCCTCGAAGATGCCTTTGGACAGGTCAAGCTCGCTGGAGAACTCCTGCTCTTCTGCCAGGGCGCGGGCCATGCGCAGGTGTTTTTCGGCTTCCTGCTGGGCTTTGCGGCGACGGGCCAGCAACAGCAGCAACAGCAGCACCACGATTGCCCCGCCACCCGCCAGGCCCAAGAGCAACGGATTGGTCAGCAGCTCGTTGAATTTCTGATCGTTGGAGGCAGCAGGCTTCGGTTCGATCGGAGTGTCGGCCGGAGCCGCAGTTGGAGCAGCAGGGGCTTCAGGCGTCGCTGCAGCCGGGTCTGCCGTGGGCGCTGTCGCTTCGGCTGGCGCCGGCGCTTCGGCAGGCGTTGCCGCAGGATCGGTCGCCGGCTCAGCCGGGATCGCCGCAACGGTTGCAGTCTCCGCAGGCGCCCCGGCCGCACCGTCGGCCTGCAATTTGGCCAGTTGGTTGTTCTTCAGCTCGATGAGACGTTGCAGCTTGTCCATCTGGCTTTGCAGATCGGTCATGCGGCTTTTCAGTTCAGCGCTGTCACGGCGCTTGGTATCGAGGCTTTCCTGGGTCACCGCCAGCTGGTTGTTCAAGGCCTTGGCATCGCCCGCGGCGCCCTTGGCACCGGCCTTGCCGGATTCGGCGGACACCAGGCTCAGCTTGTCCTGGGCGGCTTGTGCCGAAGGTGCTTCACCGCGACCGCGATTGGTCGCATCGAGCTGCTGCTGGCCAGTACCCGGCTTGGCGACATAACGACGCCCCTGACGCCAGGCGGTGTTTTGTGCAGCCACTTCGGCGATGGCCTTGGCTTGCGGCAGGCTCGTGGTTTGGGTCTGATCCGGCAGACGCAGCACCTGGCCGGTCTTGAGCCGGTTGATGTTGCCATCGATGAAGGCATCCGGGTTCAGCGCCTGGATGGCGAGCATGGTTTGCTGGATCGAACCGCCATTGCGAGCCTTCGCGGCGATTTCCCACAGGGTATCGCGCTTTGTGGTGGTGTATTCAGCCGGTGGAGTCGCACCGGTGACGGGCGTTGTACCGGTTTGAACAGGTGCAGGCTGCGCAGCCGCGTCAGCGGTCTGCGGCGAGAATTTGGACGGATCGAGCAATACGCTGTAATCGCGCAGCAGACGACCGTTGGGCCACATCACCTGAACCAGGAATTTCACCATCGGTTCGCTCAGGGGCTTGCTGGAGGTCACGCGCAGGATGCTTTTACCGCTGGCGTTGAGCACCGGGGTAAAGGTCAGGTCGTTGAGAAACGCCTGGCGGTCGACACCGGCCTTGGCGAAATCTTCTGGTGAAGCCAGGCTCGGCACCACTTCGGCGGCGGTGAGTTCCTTGACGTCGAGCAACTCGATTTCCGCCACCAGCGGCTGGTTCAGCGTCGATTTCAGGGTCAGTTCCCCAAGCCCGAGGGCATGCGCCATACCGGAGGACAGCGCCGAGGCGGCCGCTATTGCTAACACCAGTTTGCGAACTTGAACCATAGCTTATCCTTAGTTTTTACATTCCTCGGCCAGCGAGGTAGGTAGCCGCTGCCGTAAGGCATTGCGCGCGGGCGAAGGTCGCCGCGCGCGATCGTTTCATGCATGCCCTGCAACGCCCTGCAGGGTGGCTCGCCTTCGGCATTACGGCCAGGCATGGCGCTCGTTTGGAAGTATCTTTTACAGCAGGTCTTTTATCAACAACTCGGCCAGCTGCACAGCATTGAGGGCCGCGCCTTTGCGTACGTTATCTGACGTCAGCCACAGATTAAGTTCCGACGGTTCGTCGATCCCCAGGCGCACCCGACCAACGTAGACCACATCCTGCCCCACGGCATCACCGACCGCTGTCGGGTAGTCGCCGGCTTCCACCAGCTCGATGCCGGGCGCGTCTTCGAGTGCGGCATTGACCTTGACCAGATCGATGTCGCTCGCGGATTGCAGAGTCACGCTATAGCTATCGCCAAAAAACACCGGGGCTTGAATGCAAGTCACGGAAATCTTCAAAGAAGGCAGCGCCATGACCTGGCGCAGCTCGCGCACCAGGCGCTTTTCCAGCACGGTGTGGCCCTGCTCATCTGGCTTGCCAACCTGGGCCAGCAGGTTGAATGCCATCTGCCGGTCAAAGAAGGTTGGCTCCAGTGGGCGCACATTGAGCAGTTCGGCGGTTTGCCGGGCCAGTTCGGTCACGGCTTCGCGGCCTTGGGCCGACACTGCCAGGCTGGCGGTCAGGTTGATGCGCTGCAAATCGAGCAAACCCAGCAAGGGGGCGAGCACGACTGCCAGGGTGGTGGCCGACGGGCTCGGGCTACTGACCTGAAATGGCTTTTTCAGGCCGGCCAGCACCTGCGCATTCGCTTCCGGGACCACCTGTGGCGCCTGGTCGGCCGGCAAGGCGCCGGAGAGGTCGATCAGCGAGCAACCGGCGGCGGTGGCACGGGCGGCATAACTCAATGTCACGGCGGGACCGGCGGCAAAAAACACCAGCTGAACCTTGCTGAAGTCGAACTCATCGACTTCGCGCACCCGCACGTTCTTGCCGCGATAAGGCACCGAACTGCCGGCGGATTCGCTGCTGGCCAGTAAATGCAGGGTGCCGATCGGGAAATCGCGCTCTTCGAGAATCTGCACCAGCGTTTCGCCGACAGTACCGGTGGCGCCGATCACGGCAATATCAATGGTCTGGCTCATGGGTTTTACCTCTGGCGAAACGGGGGGAGCGGCACTTTACCGGGTGGTGGATGTACAGGCAATTCGGGCGAGCCCTTCGGCGCCCGTTATGGCCCCTTCGCTGGCAAGCCAGCTCCTACAGGGATTGCGCTGTCCTTGTAGGAGCTGGCTTGCCAGCGAAGGGGCCAGACCAGACAACCGAGAAACCCGGAATAAAAAAACCCGCGCCTCTCGCAAGGCGCGGGTTTTTCATTGCATCAAACGATCAACGCTCGAGCAGGATCCGCAGCATGCGACGCAGCGGTTCGGCCGCGCCCCACAGCAGCTGGTCGCCGACGGTGAACGCGCCGACGAACTGCGAGCCCATGTTCAGCTTGCGCAGACGGCCTACCGGGATGTTCAGGGTGCCGGTGACCTTGTTCGGGCTCAGCTCCTGAATGCTGGTTTCGCGGCTGTTCGGCACCAGCTTGACCCAAGGGTTGTGCTGGCTGATCAGCCCTTCGATATCGGCGATCGGCACGTCTTTGTTCAGCTTGATGGTCAGCGCCTGGCTGTGGCAGCGCATGGCGCCGATGCGCACGCAGATGCCATCCACCGGGATCGGGCTCTTGAAGCGACCGAGGATCTTGTTGGTTTCGGCCTGGGCCTTCCACTCTTCACGGCTCTGACCGTTCGGCAGTTCCTTGTCGATCCACGGGATCAGGCTGCCGGCCAGCGGTACGCCGAAGTTTTCGGTCGGGTATGCGTCGCTGCGCATGGCTTCGGCCACACGACGGTCGATGTCGAGGATCGCGCTGGCCGGATCGGCCAGTTGATCGGCGACAGCGGCGTGAGTCGCACCCATCTGCTTGATCAGTTCACGCATGTTCTGCGCGCCGGCACCGGAAGCCGCCTGATAGGTCATGGCGCTCATCCACTCCACCAGGCCGGCCTCGAACAGGCCACCCAGGCCCATCAGCATCAGGCTGACGGTGCAGTTGCCGCCGATGTAGTTCTTGGTGCCCGCGTCCAGCTGCTGGTCGATGACCTTGCGGTTCACCGGGTCCAGGACGATAACCGCGTCATCCTGCATACGCAGGCTGGAAGCGGCGTCGATCCAGTAACCCTGCCAGCCGGCTTCGCGCAGCTTCGGGAACACTTCGCTGGTGTAGTCGCCACCCTGGCAGGTCAGGATCACGTCGAGGGTTTTCAGCTCTTCAATGCTGTAAGCGTCCTTGAGCGGAGCAATGTCCTTGCCCACGGACGGGCCTTGGCCACCGACATTGGAAGTGGTGAAAAACACCGGCTCGATAAGATCGAAATCCTGCTCTTCCAGCATCCGCTGCATGAGCACGGAACCGACCATACCGCGCCAACCGATCAGACCTACACGTTTCATCGCAACTACACCTTCTTGAAAAGTGGGCCGCTGCTTCCGGGGGTAAAAGCGGCAGCGGGCCCGAGAGATTACAGATTCCGCAGCGCGGCGACTACTGCGTCGCCCATTTCCTGCGTACCGACTTTAGTGCAACCGGCCGACCAGATGTCACCGGTGCGCAAGCCCTGGTCCAGCACCAGGCTGACGGCTTTCTCGATGGCATCGGCCGCGGCCTGCTGGTTGAAGCTGTAGCGCAGCATCATCGAGACCGACAAAATGGTCGCCAACGGGTTGGCGATGCCTTGGCCTGCGATATCCGGCGCCGAACCGTGGCACGGCTCGTACATGCCCTTGTTGTTGGTGTCCAGGGACGCCGACGGCAGCATGCCGATGGAACCGGTGAGCATCGACGCCTGGTCGGACAGGATATCGCCAAACATGTTGTCGGTGACGATCACGTCGAACTGCTTCGGCGCGCGCACCAGTTGCATGGCGGCGTTGTCGACGTACATGTGGCTCAGTTCGACCTGCGGGTAGTCCTTGGCCACTTCCTCGACGATTTCACGCCACAGCTGGCTGGAGGCCAATACGTTGGCCTTGTCCACAGAGCAGAGCTTCTTGCCGCGGACCATGGCCATGTCGAAACCGACTCGGGCGATGCGGCGGATTTCGCTTTCGCTGTACGGCAGGGTGTCGTAGGACTGACGCTCGCCGTTTTCCAGGGTACGGGTGCCACGTGGCGCGCCGAAGTAGATACCGCCGGTCAGCTCGCGAACGATCAGGATGTCCAGGCCGGCAACGATTTCCGGCTTCAGGCTGGAGGCCTCGGCCAGTTGCGGGTAGAGGATCGCCGGGCGCAGGTTGCCGAACAGGCCCAGTTGCGCACGGATTTTCAGCAGGCCGCGCTCAGGGCGGATGTCACGCTCGATGGTGTCCCATTTCGGGCCTCCCACGGCGCCCAGCAATACCGCGTCGGCGGCGCGGGCACGCTCCAGGGTTTCGTCAGCCAGTGGCACGCCGTGCTTGTCGATGGCCGCGCCGCCGATTACGTCGTGGCTCAGCTCGAAGCCCAGGGCGAACTTGTCGCTGGCCAATTCCAGCACCTTGACCGCTTCGGCCATGATTTCCGGGCCAATACCGTCACCTGGGAGAATCAGAATCTGCTTGCTCATGCTTTCCTCATGTCATCAGTCGGTGCGCCCTGGGGGCGCGCCCGGAAAAATTCTATCGCTCGGCCATCAATACCAGCACATCCGTGCTGAACGAACCATCGGCCTCAATCTCGAAATATTCGCGTACTTCGTTGCCCATCGACTGCTGCAATTCGCGGATCGCCGCGCGCATCACCTGCGGGGTACGCATGCGCTCGACCCAGGAGCTGTATTCCAAACGCAGCCGCTGACGGGTGGTGCTGCGGGTATGCAGCCCGGCCTCACTGACCTGGCGCAACCACTCACCGGCGCTATAGTCGCGCACATGGCTGGTGTCGCGCAGCACTTCGACGCTTTGCAGGTAAGTGTCGAACAATGGACTGCCCGGCGACAACACGTCGACGAATGCCGCGACACCGCCCGGCTTCAATACCCGCCGCACTTCCCGCAGGGCCAGGCCGAGATCGCTCCAGTGGTGTGCCGAATAACGGCTGAACACGAAGTCGAACTCGCCATCGGCGAACGGCAGGCGTTCGGCGGCGCCGTTGACTGTGGTGACGTTGCTCAAGCCACGATCGACGGCGGCAGCGGCCACCACGTCAAGCATCTGTTGCGACAGGTCGTAGGCCACCACTTCCTTGACCAGCGACGCCACCTGGAAACTCACGTGACCAGCGCCACAGCCCAGGTCCAGGACCCGAGCTTCGCCCTGCCCTGCCAGTTCGGCCTGTAGCAGCGCGAATTCGGTGCCTTGAGCGTGTACGGCGCTGCTCAGGTAGGCCGCGGCCTGTTCACCGAATTGCTTCTGGACTACCTGGCTGTGCTGGGCGGTGCTGGTCATGGGAACTTCCTTTTTGGGGTTTAGCCTTGTGTCGTCTGAGCTGCCGTCTTCGCGAGCAAGCCCGCTCCCACAGGGGTTTTGTCTACGCCACAAATCCAATGTGGGAGCGGGCTTGCTCGCGAAGAGGCCGGCCCTGCCTGAATCAATTTTTACGCGTCGCGAAACAACCACGGCTGGCTCGCACGATGCTTGGCTTCAAACGCCGCAATCGCATCGCCGTCCTGCAAGGTCAGGCCGATATCGTCCAGGCCGTTGAGCAGGCAGTGCTTGCGGAAGGCATCGATCTCAAAGTTCAACACCTTGCCGTCCGGACGGGTCACGGTCTGGGCCTGCAGATCGATCTGCAACTGGTAGCCCGGATTGGCTTCCACCTGCTGGAACAGCTCATCGACTTCGGCATCGCTCAAGATGATCGGCAGCAAGCCGTTCTTGAAGCTGTTGTTGAAGAAGATGTCGGCATAGCTCGGCGCGATGATGCTGCGGAAACCGTATTCTTCCAAAGCCCATGGCGCGTGCTCGCGGCTGGAGCCGCAACCGAAGTTCTCGCGGGCCAGCAGTACGCTGGCGCCCTGGTAACGCTCGGCGTTGAGGACGAAGTCCTGGTTCAGCGGACGCTTGGAGTTGTCCTGATACGGCTGCCCCACATCCAGGTAGCGCCACTCGTCGAACAGGTTCGGACCGAAACCGGTGCGCTTGATCGACTTCAGGAACTGCTTCGGGATGATCTGGTCGGTGTCGACGTTGGCACGATCCAGAGGCGCGACAAGTCCAGTGTGCTGGGTAAAAGCTTTCATGCTGCGCTCCTTTAGATCAATTCACGGACGTCGACGAAACGACCGTTCACAGCGGCGGCCGCGGCCATGGCCGGGCTGACGAGGTGGGTACGGCCACCGGCGCCCTGACGGCCTTCGAAATTTCGGTTCGACGTGGAAGCGCAATGCTCGCCGGACTCCAAACGGTCCGGGTTCATCGCCAGGCACATCGAGCAACCCGGCTCACGCCATTCGAAACCGGCTTCAAGGAAGATCTTGTCCAGACCTTCGGCTTCGGCCTGCGCCTTCACCAGGCCCGAGCCCGGCACCACGATGGCTTGCTTGATGGTCGAGGCCACTTTGCGGCCCTTGGCGATGACGGCTGCGGCGCGCAAGTCTTCGATCCGCGAGTTGGTGCAGGAGCCGATGAACACGCGATCAAGCTGAATGTCGGTGATCGCCTGGTTGGCGGTCAAACCCATGTATTTCAAGGCGCGCACGATCGAATCGCGTTTGACCAGGTCCATTTCCTTCGCTGGGTCCGGCACGTTCTGATCCACCGCCAGGACCATCTCAGGCGAAGTGCCCCAGCTGACTTGCGGCTTGATCTGGGTCGCGTCGAGTTCAACGATGGTGTCGAACTTGGCGTCTTTATCAGAAACCAGGTCTTTCCAGGCTTCCACGGCCAGGTCCCATTCCGCGCCTTTCGGGGCGAATGGACGGCCCTTCACGTAAGCCACGGTTTTTTCGTCCGCAGCGACCAGGCCAACGCGGGCACCGGCCTCGATGGACATGTTGCAGATGGTCATGCGGCCTTCGACGGACAGGTCACGAATCGCGCTGCCGGCGAACTCGATGGCGTGGCCGTTACCGCCGGCGGTGCCGATCTTGCCGATCACGGCGAGGACGATGTCCTTGGCGGTCACGCCGAACGGCAACTTGCCTTCGACGGAAACCAGCATGTTCTTCATCTTTTTAGCAACCAGGCACTGGGTGGCGAGCACATGCTCGACCTCGGAGGTGCCGATACCGTGAGCCAGGGCACCAAACGCGCCGTGGGTCGAGGTATGGGAGTCGCCGCAGACCACGGTCATGCCCGGCAAGGTGGCACCCTGCTCCGGGCCGATGACGTGGACGATGCCTTGGCGGACGTCGTTCATCTTGAATTCGACGATGCCGTATTCATCGCAGTTGTCGTCGAGGGTCTGGACCTGCAAACGCGAAACCTCGTCGGCAATGGCCGCGATGCCGCCCTTGCGCTCAGGGGTGGTCGGTACGTTGTGGTCCGGGGTCGCGATGTTGGCATCGATGCGCCATGGCTTGCGCCCGGCCAACCGCAGGCCTTCGAAGGCTTGTGGCGAGGTCACTTCATGGATGATGTGACGATCGATGTAGATCAGCGCGGAGCCATCGTCGCGCTGCTTGACCAAATGCGAATCCCAGAGCTTGTCGTAGAGCGTTTTGCCGGCCATCAGACGGTTTCCTCATCAGCTTCTTTCTATGCCCTGGGTCTTGAGCGATTCAATAACCCCTTGGCTTGTGAGGCTGATCCTATGGGGTTACATTAAATAACTCAAATTCATATTTTTTATGCTTTGGATAACCAACTGGAATACGAGCATGGACCTGGCCAACCTTAATGCCTTTATTGCCATCGCCGAGACCGGAAGCTTCTCCGGAGCCGGCGAACGCTTGCACCTGACTCAGCCGGCGATCAGCAAGCGCATCGCCGGGCTGGAGCAGCAACTGAAGGTGCGGCTATTCGATCGGCTGGGCCGCGAAGTCGGCCTGACCGAAGCCGGCCGCGCCCTGCTGCCCCGGGCCTACCAGATTCTCAATGTCCTCGATGATACGCGCCGCGCCCTGACCAACCTCACCGGGCAGGTGAGCGGTCGTCTGACCCTGGCCACCAGTCACCACATCGGCCTGCACCGTTTGCCACCCTTATTAAGGGAGTTCACCCGGCGCTATCCCGAGGTGGCGCTGGATATCCAGTTTCTCGATTCGGAAGTGGCCTACGAAGAAATCCTCCACGGAAGGGCCGAACTGGCGGTGATCACCCTGGCGCCGGAACCCCATGCCCTGGTCAAGGCGACGCCGGTGTGGGACGACCCGCTGGACTTCGTGGTCGCCCCCGAGCATTCGCTGCTCAACAATGGCAAGGTCAGCCTCGTGGATATCGCCCGCCATCCGGCGGTGTTTCCCGGCGGCAACACCTTTACCCACCACATCGTCCAGCGCCTGTTCGAAGCACAGGGCCTGACGCCGAACATCGCCATGAGCACCAATTACCTGGAAACGATCAAGATGATGGTGTCGATCGGCCTGGCCTGGAGCGTCCTGCCACGGACCATGCTCGATGACCAGGTTGCGCGGATACCTTTGCCGGGCATACAACTGACTCGCCAGCTAGGCTATATCCTGCACACTGAAAGGACGCTATCGAATGCAGCACGGGCCTTCATGGCCTTGCTGGATGGCCAGATCGATCTGCCAGGGACTCAAGGCTAACTTGTGCTACTCCTATAGAGCCGCGAATTCCTGTACCCGATACACAATTCAGCCCAAGGCTTGCCAATGCCGAAATCTGTTGACCGTATTCCGCCAATGCCGCGCATCCAGGCGCTTGACCCGAAAAGCTCCGAACAGAGCTGGGAAAGTGCCTCGCAACTGCTGGCCGCGCTCAACGGCGCGCGCCTGGGCGCCTGGTATTGGGACATCGAGCGTGGGCAGATCAGCTGGTCCCGGGGCACCCAGGCGCTGTTTGGCTTCGATCCCCGGCAACCGTTGCCGGCCGACCTGGAATACCTTGACTTGTTGCCTGTGGAAGACCGGGCCAAGACCCTTCGCGCCTTCCATGCCGTGATCGGCGGCGCGCCGCTGGAGCAGGCAATGCACCATCGCGTTCGCTGGCCCGACGGCAGCCTGCACTGGCTGGAGATCAGCGGCAGCCTGCTGCCGGACAAGCACGGCCGTCCACGGATGATTGGCGTGATCCGCGAAATCACCCACCAACGCCAGCGCGAACAGGCGCTGAGTAGCTCGGAGAAACGCTTCGCCACGCTGTTCCACCTGTGCCCGAACATGGTCCTGCTGACGCGCCAGGAAGACGGCCTGATCACCGAAGCCAACCAGTATTTCGAAAGCCTGTTCGGCTGGCCGGTCCAGGACGCGATCGGCCGTACCACCCTGGAACTGGGCCTCTGGGTGAACCCCGAACAACGCGCACAACTGGTCAAGGCCACCAAGGCCAAAGGTGAGCTGACCAGCATGGAGGTGCAGTTTCGCGCCAGCAACGGGCAGATCCACGATGGCATCCTCAGTGCGCAAAAGGTCGAACTCGAAGGCCAGCCCTATCTGCTCAGCACCTTCCTCGACACCACCGAACGCAAAGCCGCCGAACACGCCCTCAAAGACAGCCAGGAGCGCCTCGACCTGGCCCTGGACTCGGCGCAACTGGGCACCTGGGACTGGCACATTCCCAGCGGCATGCTGTATGGCTCGGCCCGCGCCGCACAGTTGCACGGCATGGAGGCCAAGCCGTTCCACGAATCCTTCGACGAGTTTTTCGAAGGCGTGCCCGGCGAAGAACGCGACACCATGCGCGATGCCTACCGCAGCCTGCGCGAAGGGCCGGCCGGCAACTACCAGCTGACCTATCGGGTGCAAATGCCGGATGGCAGCTCACGCTATCTGGAGAGCCGCGCCCGCCTCTACCGCGATGAAAACGGCGTGCCCTTGCGCATGGCCGGCACCCTGCTCGACATCACCGACCAGGTCGAGCGCGAACAACGCCTGGTGGCCTCCGAAGAGAAATTCGCCACCCTGTTCCAGGTCAGCCCCGACCCGATCTGCGTGACCCGCCAGGACACCGGGCAATTCATCGAAATCAATTCCAGCTTCACCCAGACCTTCGGCTGGAGCGCCGCCGATGTGATCGGGCGCAGCGCCGACGAAATCGGTTTGTGGGACGCCTCGGCGAAAAGCCTGCAACGGATCGAACAGGTGATCCGCGAGCAAGGCCTGAACAATGTCGCGATCCTCGTCCAGCACAAGGACGGGCAGTCGCTGACCTGCGTGATCTCCAGCCGCCAGATCAATGTCAGCGAACAGCCGTGCGTCGTCACCACCTTACGCGACATCACCCAGCAGCAACGCTCGGAAGCGGCGCTCAAGGCCAGCGAAGAGAAGTTCGCCAAGGCCTTCCACTCCAGCCCCGACGCCATCACCATCACTGAACGCGATACCGGACGTTATCTGGAGGTCAACGACGGTTTCTGCCGCCTGACCGGCTACCGCGCCGACGAAGTGATCGGCCGCACCGTGTACCAGGTGGGGATCTGGGCCGAAGAGAAACAGCGCTCGACCTTACTCGCCGAACTGCAGATCAAGGGCCGGGTACATCACCTGGAGATGCTCGGGCGCAACAAGCGCGGCGAGCTGCTGACGGTCGAGGTCTCGGTAGAACCCATCACCCTCAACGAAACCGCGTGCCTGCTGCTGACCGCCCGGGACGTCAGCCTGCTGAAAAATGCCGAGGCGCAGATCCGCCACCTGGCCTACCACGACCCCCTGACCAACCTGCCCAACCGCGCCCTGCTGATGGATCGCCTGAGCCAGCAGATCGCCCTGCTCAAACGCCACAACCTGCGCGGCGCCTTGATGTTCCTCGACCTCGACCACTTCAAGCACATCAACGATTCCCTCGGCCATCCGGTGGGCGACACGGTGCTGAAAATCATCACCGCGCGCCTGGAAGCCAGCGTGCGCATGGAAGACACCGTCGCGCGCCTGGGCGGTGATGAGTTCGTGGTGTTGCTCAGTGGCCTCGAAGGCACGCGCAACCAGGTCAGCGATCAGGTCCGCGAGCTGGCCGATACCATTCGTGAACTGCTGTCCGAACCGATGTTCCTCGACGGCCAGCGCCTGCAGGTGACGCCGAGCATCGGCATTGCCTTGATTCCCGACCACGGCTCGACGCCGACCGACTTGCTCAAGCGCGCCGACATCGCCCTTTATCGGGCCAAGGATTCGGGGCGCAATACCGCGCAGATGTACCACAACACCATGCAGAAGGCCGCGAGCGAACGCCTGCGCATGGAAACCGACCTGCGCCTGGCACTGTCGCGTGGTGAGTTTCGCGTGCATTACCAACCCCAGGTGGACGCCCGGGACAACCGCATCGTCGGTGCCGAAGCGCTGGTGCGCTGGAATCATCCAGAGCTCGGCGCGCAGTCGCCCACCGAGTTCATCAAGGTCCTGGAAGACAGCGGACTGATCCTCGAGGTCGGCACCTGGATCGTCGACGAAGCCTGCCAGGCCTTCAAGAAACTGATCGCCGACGGCCTGGTGGACCCGCTGCAATTCAGCCTGTGCGTCAACATCAGCCCGCGCCAGTTCCGCCAGAACGATTTCGTCGAGCGCATCGAAAGCAGCCTCGCCACCTACGGCCTGCCCTGCTCGCTGCTGAAACTGGAAATCACCGAAGGCATCGTCATCCAGAACCTGGAAGACACCATCAACAAGATGCTGCGCCTGAAAAAACTCGGCGTGAGCTTTGCCATGGACGATTTCGGCACCGGTTACTCCTCGCTCACCTACCTCAAGCGCCTGCCGGTCGACACCCTGAAAATCGACCAGTCGTTCATCCGCGACGCCACCACCGACCCCAACGACGCCGAGATCATCCGCGCCATCGTCGCCATGGCCCGCAGCCTGGAACTGAAGATCATCGCCGAAGGGGTGGAGACCGTGGAACAGCTAGAGTTCCTGCAAGGCTTGGGCTGCCATCTCTACCAGGGGTACCTGCATAGCCGGCCGCTACCGGTGGAGGATCTGCAGAAGCTCCTGTAGGAACGACCTCACTGGCTGAATATCCCTTTCCTACACGCGTGCCGGAAGCGTCCGATTTACGCCTGACTGCCTCGCATAGAACCCTTGCGCTGCACTTTGCCCTGCCTTCATTCCTTCGGAGGCAGGCGCAATTTGATCGTCATCAGACAAGGAGTTCAAGCGATGGCCAAGGGATATTTCATTCGCAAGGGCGACAAGACCAGTTGCGGTGGCGAGGTGCTGGAAACCGATACCCGCATCATGATGTTCGGCTTCGCCCATGCTCGCGAGGGGGATCCGGTTTCCTGTGGCAAGAACGACGAAACCTACAAGATTGTCGGTGGTATT
Source organism: Pseudomonas sp. YuFO20 (assembly GCF_035064975.1). Classification (NCBI taxonomy): domain Bacteria; kingdom Pseudomonadati; phylum Pseudomonadota; class Gammaproteobacteria; order Pseudomonadales; family Pseudomonadaceae; genus Pseudomonas; species Pseudomonas sp. YuFO20. Next base: position 7,933 of record NZ_JAXDEO010000021.1, on the reverse strand, counting down.
TCGTCCTTTGACAGTCACGGTAGGCTGGCAGCTGGTTCGCTGGATAGCCGCAGCAGCTGTCCCTGCAAGGCCGGGCTTAACCCCTCGTTTACCAACATCAGCTATGAGTCCATACAGGGTGCAGCGCCGCAAGCCGTGAGGAGCGACCCTCAACAGGAAGCCGCGCCGGTTGCGCCCAACAACCCGGTCACACCGCAACAATCCAGTTTCACTTCAGCGCGGGCACCCACACCCACGCTCAGCGAACGGCCGGGGACAGTCTGTGAAAACCTTTGGCGCGGGTATCAGCAAAGGGTCGAAAACGTCGTGGCGCCGGGCGGCAAACTGATCGCCGATCCGAAGACGCGCAACAAGGCGATCAATGCCGCCTACGCGCAATTGTGGCGCCTCGATCCACGATTTCAGTGGGCAGGGCTGGCGGCCTTCGCCTCGAAACAGGTGGGCTGTGGATTGCTGCACGCCGCCGAGACGATCGAGAAGATGCAAGCGGAAGAGCAGGCGATACAGCAACTGAGGGACAGTGCCAGACAAGGATTCGGAGGCTTGTTCAGCCGCAGCGAGTGGGAAAAGCGCGCGAAAATTCGCGAGTTCGAGCAGCGCCAGCACGAGTACGAACAGGCCAACCGTGACAACCCGGTGTGGGGCTTCACCCACTGGGGTGCCGACATGCCCTTGACGTACTCGCAACGGATGTACAGATTTGTGTACGAGATGTTGGCCATGGGAAATACCACGCTGTTTTTGGATGTGTATCCGTTGCATGTGTTCTACAGGGAACGTGGGCTGGAGGCGCTGAAGGATTGTCTGCCTTCACGGAAAAACATCTATGGGAGTGGGCAGTATCCGGTGCTGTGGCCGGTCGGCGAGAAAACACTGAAGTTCGGGATTGACCACAAGGAAATCCTGCTAGCCTTTGAGGCGATAGAAGCGGGCAACATCGCCAAAAGCGTTGAACATTTGGCTTGGCACGAACAACAAAATATTCCGCAACCAGCGATGTACAACGACTGGCGATTCAGCTCATTGCTGTACAGCAATCATCTTTCCTACCTGAGCAGTATCCCGTCTGGCGCCGCCGAAGCCATCGAACTGACGTTGGCCAGTCAATGCGGCCGTATCGACGATGGACGTACCGTTGGTTTCAGCAACAGCCTCACTGGCAACCTGGCCGATATCAATCAGCGCATGCCCTTCGTGCTCAGAGCCGCAGATCAGTTTGATGATCTATTACGCAGCAACCAGCGCGGGCAGATTGAGCAGTCGATTAGGGATATCGCCTGGGGTGGAGGCGTGCGATGAGCCTGTTGCAACGCGTGGGCTGGCGTCGTGGTGCGTTGGCACTGGCGGTCGCGGCCCTCCTGACATTGGCAGCGATTGAGGCCCTCTCGGATGAGCCGGAAATTGCCCTGTTGATTGGCGAACCTTGGGAGGATATGCGCCGTCGCTCCAGTGCGGCCATTGATCCAGCCATTCCCGGACACTATTGGGGGCGGCAGGCCAAGTCTGATGCTCGCCTGCGCTTCGCAGACCCTCAATACGGCTTTGTGACCCCATTGGCCCGTTTCTTTACCGTGAGTTTCGATGATGAGCGGGTCAGCAGTGTCCGCATGTCCCCACAAATCGAGCCGCTGCTGCTCGACGACACACTCAAGGTCGTGCTGGATCTACAGGAGCAATGGCGCAATGCTGGCTGGGTACCCATCAGGGTCAATGACTTCCCACCGTTCGCGGACATGCCGCATTGGCGTGCCCAATTACGCGATGCAAACAAAGGCGGCACATCCTACTGGCATGCAGGCACCCAGTATCAGGTGATGATGGTGGTCAATCGTTTCACGGATTACAGGCACCCCACCGAGGAGCGTTACCTCATCACGCTGTCACTGGCCACGCCATGGACGAATCCCTGACATGCTTCGAGCATTAACCCCACACACCAGGCGCCATCACCAAATCCATCCCAAGATGCCATCTACACTCAGTAACCATATCCCCAGCCCCAACTATCCAAGGCCGAGACCTCTCCAACGTGCCCAGCATCTACCAGATCAAACCCGCGTTCCAAAACCTCCTGCGCCCCCTGGTCCGGCGCCTGTTCGACAACGGCACCACCGCCAACCAGATCACCCTGATCGCCGGCATCGGCTCGATCCTGGTGGGCTTGGTGATCGCAAGTTTCGTGCATCACCCTTGGGTCTTTGCACTGGTACCGATCTGGATGATCGTGCGCATGGCGCTCAACGCCATCGACGGCATGCTGGCTCGGGAATTCAACCAGCAGTCGCGTTTGGGGGCGTATTTGAATGAGCTGTGCGACATCACTGCCGACTGCGCCCTGATCCTGCCGTTCGCCCTGCTGCCCGGCGTCAGCCTGTGGCTGGTGTTGCTGGTGGCGCTGCTCGCCTTGTTCAGCGAGTACAGCGGCGTGCTGGGGTCGATGGTCGGGGCTTCGCGGCGCTATGACGGGCCCATGGGCAAAAGTGACCGGGCGTTTGTCCTGGGGGTGGTGGCCGCTGGCATCGTACCGGGCTGGATCGGCGCGTTCTGGATCAACACGGTGTTCGCGATCATCGCGATGCTGCTGGTTTATACCTTGATCAACCGGGTCCGCCAGGGCCTCAGGGAAGCACAAATTGACAGCTCTTCAGCCTAAGGAAATGGCAATGCGCGAAGCACAACAACAGACATTCACCACCCACGATGACGTGCAACTGTTCTATCGACACTGGCCCGGCACCCCGGAACCTGGGGAGCCGCGCAAGGCGGTTTTGCTGTTTCACCGCGGCCACGAACACTCCGGGCGCATTGCCCATCTGGTGGATGAACTGGACCTGCCCGGTTTTGACTTCTTTGCCTGGGATGCCCGGGGCCATGGCCTCTCGCCGGGCGCCCGGGGCGACAGCCCCGGCTTTGCCACCAGCGTGCGGGACGTGCAGACTTTCTGTGAGCACCTGAGCGCGACTTATCAGATCGACGAAGAAAATATTGCGGTGATCGCGCAAAGCGTCGGCGCGGTGATCGTCGCCACCTGGGCCCACGATTACGCGCCACGCATCCGAGCGCTGGTGCTGGCGTCCCCGGCGTTCAAGGTCAAGCTCTATGTGCCCTTCGCCCGCCAGGGATTGGCACTGATGCGTCGATGGCGCGGCAATTTTTTCGTCAACAGCTACGTCAAGGCGCGCTTTCTCAGCCACGACCCGCAGCGCGTCGCCAGTTATGACAGCGATCCGCTGATCACCAAGGCCATTTCAGTCAATGTCCTGCTCGGTCTCTACGAGGCCGCCGAGCGTGTCGTGGCCGATGCCCAGGCCATCACGATACCCACACAGTTGTTGATCTCCGGTGCCGACTTTGTCGTGCATCGCCAACCCCAGGAGCAGTTCTTCGAGCGCCTGGGCAGCCTGCGCAAGGAAAAACACATCCTGCCGGGGTTCTTCCACGACACCCTGGGCGAAAAGAACCGCGGGCACGCCGTCGCCAGCGCACGTCGCTTCATCCAGCAGAACTTCGCACAGCCGAGCGAACGCCCCAGCCTGCTGAATGCCGATCGCCTGGGCCTGACCTGCGCCGAATCCGAATCACTGGCCGCGCCGCTGCCGCACAACTCACTGCGCGACCTGTATTGGCGCATGACCCGCGCCAGCATGCGCCTGGGCAGCCAACTGTCGTCCGGGATCAAGCTGGGGTTCGACACCGGCTTCGACTCCGGCAGCACCCTGGACTACGTCTACCGCAACACAGCCACGGGCAAGTCGGGTGTCGGCCGCCTGATCGACCGCAATTACCTCGATTCCATCGGCTGGCGCGGCATTCGCCAACGCAAGCTGCACGTCGAAGAACTGCTGCGCCTGGCGATGCAGCAATTGCGCGACCAGGGCCGCGAAGTGCGCATCGTCGACATCGCCGCCGGCCACGGACGCTACATTCTCGAAGCCCTTCAGGGCGTCAGCCCGTTACCCGAGTCGATCCTGTTGCGCGACTACAGCGACATCAACGTGCGCGACGGAAGCGCGCTGATCCGCGAGAAAGGCCTGGAAGGGATCGCACAATTCGTCAAGGGCGACGCCTTCGACCGTGCCGACCTGGCTGCGCTGCAACCCAAGCCGACCCTGGCGGTGGTCTCCGGTCTGTACGAGCTTTTCGCCGACAACCAGATGGTCGCGGCTTCCCTAGCTGGCCTGGCCGAAGCCGTGGAGCCTGGCGGATACCTGGTCTATACCGGCCAACCCTGGCACCCGCAACTGGAACTGATCGCCCGCGCCTTGACCAGCCACCGTGAAGGCCAGGCCTGGGTCATGCGCCGGCGCACCCAGGTGGAAATGGACCAACTGGTGGAGGCCGCCGGCTTTCGCAAGGTCAGCATGCGCGTCGACGAGTGGGGCATTTTCAGCGTGGCTCTCGCGCAACGGGTGTCTTGATGCTGCGCAACACGACGACAACACGCGAACCCGGTTTGCTCAAACCTGCGCTGCTCTGGTTGCTGCTCCTGGCGCCATTGTTCTTCGGCACCTACGGCTTCGCCACTTGGTACACCACCCAGCGCGACGATGTCGGCAGCCTGGTGTTCGGCTGGGAAAACCACATGCCGTTCTGGGCCTGGACCATTGTTCCCTACTGGTCCATCGACTTGCTGTACGGTTTGTCCCTGCTGCTGCCCGACAGTCGCCAGGAACTCAAGCGCCACGCCTTGCGCCTGCTGACCGCGCAACTCATTGCGGTCAGCTGTTTCCTGATCTGGCCGTTGCGCTTCACCTTCGCCCGGCCGGAACTGGACGGCGTATTCGGCTGGCTGTTCGATGTCCTGGCAGGCTTTGACAAGCCATTCAATCAGGCGCCATCCCTGCACATCGCCTTGCTGGTGATCCTGTGGACCTGCTATCACAGACACTTGCAGGGCCTCTGGCGCGGATTGATGCATGCCTGGTTCATCCTCATCGGGATCTCGGTGCTGACCACTTACCAGCACCACTTCATCGATCTGCCGACCGGCGTGCTGCTTGGCTGGCTGTGTGTCTGGCTGTGGCCACTGGAGGGACCTGGCCCATTGCAGCGCGCCCGACTGCCAACCGGGAAAAAACGCTGGCAACTGGCGCTGTATTACCTGGTGGGGGCTGCTGCTTTTGCCGTCCCGGCCTTCAGCTTCGGGGGCATCTGGCTGTGGCTGACCTGGCCTGCATCGGCCTTGCTGCTGGTGGTGCTCAATTACGCCGTGCTGGGTGCAGAAGGTTTTCAGAAAGGCGCCGATGGACGCCTGTCCCCTGCCGCACGCTGGTTGATGGCGCCCTACCTGGCTGCCGCCTGGCTCAACTCGCGCCTGTGGACGCGCAACAATCCGCAGCCTGACCAGGTGCTCGATGACGTCTGGCTGGGGCGTATACCGACTGGCCTGGAACTCAAGGGCAGCCCTTTCAGTGCCGTGTTCGACCTGTGTGCCGAACTGTCACTCGATCCTGGCAGCGTCGCCTACCGCACGCTGCCGGTGCTGGACTTGACCACCCCCACCCCCTTGCAATGCCAGGAAGCCGCGTTGGCCATCGAAAGCCTGCGCCAGCACGGGCCGCTACTGGTCTGCTGCGCCTTGGGCTATTCGCGCAGCGCCACCGCAGTCGCCGCCTGGCTGCTGCACACCGGGCGGGCCAGCAGTGTCGCCGAAGCCTTTTTGGTGATCCAGCGCGCACGCCCGGGGATTGTTCTGGGTCTCCTGCACCGAGAGGCGCTGGAGCCGCTGGCGACCCGCATGGAGAAGAAAGGTGTCCATTGATATGCAACTGCAGGTGACAGCCAGTCTGTTGCGTCGTGGCGACTCCCTGGATCGATTGTCCTGCGGCCTCACCCTGCTCGGCGCCTTGCTCGGCCTGGGCCAGTACCTGATGCCCGGCCCGGGGTTGTGGAGCCTGGCCTGCAGCGGCGGACTACTGGTGCTCGGCCTGTGGCAAAAATACTGGGCACTGCGGGTAGCCTTCGACGCCGATCTGTTCTGCCATCTGGCCGACCGTGCCGAAGACTTGCCCCAGCGCACCCAAGACCTGGACCAGGCGCTGACGGCCCTGGGCCTGCAACCTGCCGAGCGCGGCGGCCGCCCCTGGAGCGAACGCATCGCCGGCGCCTTGAAACTGTTACGCCGCCAGGCATTGCTGGTGGCGGCCCAACTGTTGTTGACCCTGGTGTTCATCCTGGCCACCCCCTGGCTGGCCTATGCCGAATAAGGAGCTCTCATGCTGGAACCCGTGGTTGCCACCCTCATCACCTCGGCCGCGCGCCTGCTCACCGGAGCGCGCAGCCTTTGGCTCGGTTGTGCGCCGCAACCGGTACAGCGCATCTACTTCGCCAACCACAGCAGTCATGGCGATTTCGTGCTGTTGTGGGCCTCCTTGCCGCCGACCTTGCGCCGCATCACGCGACCGGTTGCCGGTGCGGATTACTGGCTCAAAAGCCCCCTGCGCCGGTACATCATCAACCGGGTGTTCAACGGCGTGCTGATTGACCGCGAGCGCAAGGACAGTACCGACAATCCCTTGCAGCCAATGCTCGACGCCCTGGCGAGCGGCGATTCGCTGATCCTTTTTCCGGAAGGCACCCGCAATCCCGAAGACGGCCTGTTGCCCTTCAAGAGCGGGCTGTATCACCTGGCAAAGCAGTATCCCCAGGCGCAGGTAATCCCGGTGTGGATCGCCAATCTCAACCGCGTCATGCCCAAGGGGCGTGTGCTGCCGCTGCCGCTGTTATGCACCATCAGCTTTGGTGCCGCGCTGGCCATCGACGAAGACGAAAGCAAGGCGCAGTTCCTCGAACGCAGTCGCGAAGCGCTGCTGAGCCTGGCCGGGGAGCATGCCTGACATGGACAGACAGACCTTGATGTTGTTCGCCGGGATTGGCGCGTTCCTGCTGCTGGCCTCGATCATCGGCCTGGTGCTCAAGCGCCGCACCCGCGGTACCGACAACCCGGTGATCGACAACCTCAACGCGCGGATCAACGCCTGGTGGGTGATGGTGCTGGTGATCGGGGTCGCCTTCTGGCTCGGCACCGGCGCGGTGATCCTGCTGTTCTACACCGTGTCGTTCTACGCCCTGCGCGAATTCCTCACCCTCACGCCCACCCGCCGCAGCGACTACCCGGCATTGGTCGCGGCCTTCTACCTGGCGCTGCCGCTGCAGTACCTGTTGATCTACTACGACTGGTACGGGCTGTTTTCGATCTTCATTCCGGTCTACGTGTTTTTGCTCCTGCCGATCCTCGCTTCCCTGGGCGGCGACAGCACGCACTTCCTCGAGCGCGCCTCGAAAGTCCAGTGGGGCCTGATGATCGCGGTGTTCTGCGTCTCCCATGTGCCCGCCCTGCTGACGTTGGACATCGTCGGGTATGAGGGGCGCAACCTGCTGTTGATCGCCTATCTGGTGATTGTGGTGCAGATGTCGGATGTACTGCAGTACGTGTGCGGCAAATTGTTCGGCAAACGCAAGATCGCCCCGAACCTGTCGCCCTCCAAGACCCTGGAAGGGTTTGTCGGCGGCATTGTCCTGGCCTCGCTGATCGGCTGTGCCTTGTGGTGGATCACGCCGTTCACCCCCTGGCAGTCACTGGTCATCGCCCTGCTGATCAACTTACTGGGGTTCGCCGGCGGCATCGTCATGTCGGCGATCAAGCGCGACCGTGGCGTCAAGGACTGGGGGCACATGATCGAAGGCCATGGCGGCATGCTCGATCGACTGGACTCGGTGTGCTTTGCGGCGCCGATCTTCTTCCATCTGGTGCGCTATGGCTGGACTTGACCCCACCGAATCACGCCCACAAAAAAGGGCGCCTGATGGCTAATGCCGATCAGTTAAGCCATCTCGCTTGACCTTTGGCCGCAAGAAATCAAAATCCGATGCCTGAACTGGCATCGGATTTTTTTATGCGTCTCGCTCGGGCACTGGAACTGACCCACAACTT
>NZ_JAXDEO010000216.1:0-240 GCF_035064975.1 Pseudomonas sp. YuFO20 | reverse complement strand
TCGCATCGCCAGCAAGCCGGCTCCGACAGATGTGTGTCGCGCCGCAAACCCGACATACACCCGCAAAACCTGTAGGAGCTGGCTTGCCAGCGAAGACGGCAGCAGCTTCACCATCGCATCGCCAGCAAGCCGGCTCCGACAGATGTGTGTCGCGCCGCAAACCCGACATACACCCGCAAAACCTGTAGGAGCTGGCTTGCCAGCGAAGACGGCAGCAGCTTCACCATCGCATCGCCAGCA
>NZ_JAXDEO010000215.1:0-240 GCF_035064975.1 Pseudomonas sp. YuFO20 | reverse complement strand
CCAGCTCCTACAGGTTTTGCGCAGGTAAGTTGAATTGGTGGCGTCACGCAAATCCGTAGGAGCCGGCTTGCCGGCGATGCGATGGTGGCCGTGATGCCGCCATCGCTGGCAAGCCAGCTCCTACAGGTTTTGCGCAGGTAAGTTGAATTGGTGGCGTCACGCAAATCCGTAGGAGCCGGCTTGCCGGCGATGCGATGGTGGCCGTGATGCCGCCATCGCTGGCAAGCCAGCTCCTACAGG
>NZ_JAXDEO010000214.1:0-253 GCF_035064975.1 Pseudomonas sp. YuFO20 | reverse complement strand
GACATGAATCCGTGGTTTTCCACGGACCTGTAGGAGCTGGCTTGCCAGCGAAGAGGCCCGAAAAACCAGCGCAATACCCAAGACCGCCTTCGCCGGCAAGCCGGGCTCCTACAATGTTTTGTGTTGGACATGAATCCGTGGTTTTCCACGGACCTGTAGGAGCTGGCTTGCCAGCGAAGAGGCCCGAAAAACCAGCGCAATACCCAAGACCGCCTTCGCCGGCAAGCCGGGCTCCTACAATGTTTTGTGTTGG
>NZ_JAXDEO010000213.1:0-263 GCF_035064975.1 Pseudomonas sp. YuFO20 | reverse complement strand
CCATGACAACTGACACTCCGCCATCGCGAGCAGGCTCACTCCCACACTTTGATCTTTGCCACACACAAATCCCGTGTTCACTGAAGATCCCCTGTGGGAGCGGGCTTGCTCGCGAAGAGGCCATCAAATCCAACGCCCATGACAACTGACACTCCGCCATCGCGAGCAGGCTCACTCCCACACTTTGATCTTTGCCACACACAAATCCCGTGTTCACTGAAGATCCCCTGTGGGAGCGGGCTTGCTCGCGAAGAGGCCATCAA
>NZ_JAXDEO010000212.1:0-303 GCF_035064975.1 Pseudomonas sp. YuFO20 | reverse complement strand
CAGCAGATCCGTGTCGGCCTGATAGACCACCACTTCGGCCTTGGCGACATCCACTCCGACTACAGAACGCGAGACACTCATTGCCACAAAGAAAGCTCCGGGTTAGGGTTTAAAGGCTTGTCGGGGCTTCACCATTGCGCTGGCTTGCTTCTATCGTCGGTCATGGCCGATGCATTCCTTATCGGCGCTTTGGTGAAGGGGTGGGGCGAAGTCTCCCACGGTCTGTACTGGCTAGAGTCAGATGCTGGCTTTTAGTCCCACCACCCCTACAAGTCTAAACATACAAGCGGGCTTGCTCGCGAA
>NZ_JAXDEO010000211.1:0-317 GCF_035064975.1 Pseudomonas sp. YuFO20 | reverse complement strand
CTTGGCTCAGCAATCGTTGGTTACATCTCTGATTTCTCGCGGAGTAACTTGTGATGCTGATAATCTGTTGACTAGCAGTCTGACTCCACAAGCACCCACACGAATTGCTTGATTCAGTTGTTAAAGAGCGGTTGGTTAAGATCTTTCATCTCAACCGAGGCGCGCATTCTACCGCAGCCTCATTTGCTGTCAAGTGATATTTTTCAGAAGTTTTCAAGGAATCCTTAACAACTTCAACCACTTGCGCTTCAGATCTCTCGTCAGCGGGAGGCGAATTCTACAGCGTTACACGCTGCTGTCAACACCTCTTTTTCAAC
>NZ_JAXDEO010000210.1:0-363 GCF_035064975.1 Pseudomonas sp. YuFO20 | reverse complement strand
GCGAGTCTTTCGGGCCTCTTCGCTGGCAAGCCAGCTCCTACAAAAACGGGCCTCTACCGTGGTTTCGTGCGCGACATATACCTTGCCGGCGAAGGCGGCCTTGAGTCTGGTGCTGCTCTATCGGGCTTCTTCGCTGGCAAGCCAGCTCCTACAAAAATGTGCCTCTACCATGGTTTCGTGCGCGACATATACCTTGTAGGAGCCGGCTTGCCGGCGAAGGCGGCCTTGAGTCTGGTGCGAGTCTTTCGGGCCTCTTCGCTGGCAAGCCAGCTCCTACAAAAACGGGCCTCTACCGTGGTTTCGTGCGCGACATATACCTTGCCGGCGAAGGCGGCCTTGAGTCTGGTGCTGCTCTATCGGGCT
>NZ_JAXDEO010000209.1:0-379 GCF_035064975.1 Pseudomonas sp. YuFO20 | reverse complement strand
CATTAATTGTTGTGCTATTTATTTTATTAATCATCATTGGCTGCACCTGTTTTTGCTGATTAGGCCTCATTTGCTCGCATGTGCGAGCTTTTTATAACAGATAGAAAAGGACAAACTTGCATATAAATTGTTTAAATAATAAAAAAATTTTGCCAAATCAACATTTACCATATTATACTATAGCTAGTAACTCAATAAGCGAAGGTGAATATATGGAAAAGGAAAAAGTATTTCAACAGCTATTTTCAATGTCATTTACACCAATGCTCGTAATGAATATGGATGGAGATATTCAAATTTTAAATGAAGCGTGCTGCCACCTTTTTAAAACGACGGAAGAACGACTTCTTTCCTGTAATGTATTTGAAGAGCCAAATCG
>NZ_JAXDEO010000208.1:0-384 GCF_035064975.1 Pseudomonas sp. YuFO20 | reverse complement strand
CCGTTGCCGGCCGCATGCGCGATGGAATCGGTCAGGTAGGGTGTACCGAGTGGCATGTTGACCTCACGGGGTTGTGAACGGTGCACCAGCGGCCGTCAGCGCGGCGAGCAGGTCGGCCGGGATGGGCTGGGTGTCGCCGATGTTGAACTGGACGATTGAGCCGTTCCAGGAGAACGAGAACGGCGCCGTCGGCGTGATGGTCGCCATGCTCGGGAAGAGCGCCGCCACTTGGGACGGCGGCACCTCCGAGATGACGCCATTGATCTCGACCGGCACAACGTCGGGGAGAAAGCTGCTGCCTGACATGAGGGCTCCAGCGCAGGGGCGCGAAGCCCCTGCTGTTCAGGTTGTGGCGATCAGCCCGCGTGCTCGAACACCACGGCG
>NZ_JAXDEO010000207.1:0-385 GCF_035064975.1 Pseudomonas sp. YuFO20 | reverse complement strand
ACGTGCGCAACTATGCGCCGGGCGAGTGGCTGACGTTGCTGACCGAAGCCGGGCTGGTGGTGCGCGAGGTGACGTCGGATCGGTTGATGCTGGAGTTTGGCAGTTGGGTGGCGCGCATGCGCACGCCGGCGCATTTCGTTACCGCGATCCGTGCGCTGCAGCAAAGCGTGTCGCAGGAGGTGGCGGCGCACTTCGCCATTCAGCCGGACGGCTCCTTTACCAGCGATATCATGATGTTTGAAGTGACGAAGGGCTGAAAGCAACGGGGCAGCCGATGAAGGCTGCCCCGCGAAACGCTATCGGCTGCGATGCGTTTATTTTTTATCTTCCAGCAGGCAGCGGTAGATCAGGCCGCCGATAATGCCGCCGACCAGCGGCACCAGCC
>NZ_JAXDEO010000020.1:0-109574 GCF_035064975.1 Pseudomonas sp. YuFO20 | reverse complement strand
CGCGGGGCAGGAAGTCGGCGACCTTGCCGGACCGGGGGCGGTAGTAAACGTGCAGGCCGCGTTGTTCGGGATCGTCGGGGTGCGGATCGTTCGCTGTCACCTTGACCCGATGTACTTCGGCCCAGAATCCCGGGCGCGCCAGGGTCGGATCGTCGTAATAATTCATCCAATCCTGCAGGTGCATGTACAGGCTGTAGAAGACCAGGCTCGGCGGCTTGTCCGTGCAGCCCTGGATCTTCGGTGGCTGCAGGCGATGGCGGACCAGCACAAAGTTGCGCGAGAAGGGTTTGTCGACGGTGATCTTGTGGTCGTAGTAGGTCGTCTTCGGCGATTCCTGGTCGATGCGGTAAGCCACCACTTCGCCGTCGGCCAGGCAGTGCACGCTGGATTGCTCCAGGCCCACGGCGGTACCGCTGTCGAAATGCACGCCGCCGTGCCACAGACCATTGCGGCCCAGAGGGTAGTAACCGGCGGTGGCGTTGGCAAGGTGGGTCAACTGCTGCAGTGGGTCGCGCGTGTCCTTGAACGGGTGGCACCAGTTTTTCAGTGGCGGCAAGCCGTCGGTTTTCGAGGCCGTCGGCGGGGTGATGGGCTGGGTGTCGGGGGTAGGCCACACCGAGGGCATGGTCCTGGGGGTGCTTGAGTCGTAGTGGCGTCCAAAAATCCAGTCGAGCAGCTTTCCCATGATGTGTACGCTCCTTGTAATGGAAGGGGATCAGGCAGAGGAACTGTTAGCTTCAGGAGGCTGGCGGGCGCTCAGGCATCAGGGGATTTTTATGACCATCCACGTGCCAACGCTCGCAAGCTTTTACGAAGTCGGTCGAAGTGGAAATAGGGCTTTTCTGATGGATGCGTAGGACGCTTCTGAACATCCTAATCTTTGTCAGAAGGCCCACATTGCCTTGCGTCGTTGCCTACATGTACTCCAGAATCCGCCGGCTTGTGCGCCTTGGGGCTGCTCGGTAACTTGGATCGGGTCACTGATTGTCAGTGATCGGGTTTAGTAGCCCGTGGTGTTATCAGTAAGGTGTACAGGCTCTGTCAATCAGGTATCCCATCCCTGATCTTGATGGTGGCTGGCGCAGGGCGCTTCGGCGCGCCGGTAAATGCTGATCTCCCCGGTCTACTAACCTGCGTCCAGCCGCCACCCTTCTTTTAGTAGAGAAGGGTTGGCGGCTCCAATCAGGAGTAATCAGCATATGATCAGAGAAACGCCGAATCCCCAGCACACTGATCCGACACCCTCATCGGAAAATTCCGAATCTAACAATCCCAACGACCGCATCCCCTCGGCTGCCGACATTCAAGCCACCCCACGCAAACTCTGCAGCATGTTCATCGTCAACCCTGAACTCGATGTCGAAACCCTGCTGGCCCACGCCTGTGAGTCGCTGGCTTCGGCCAACGTCATGGCGTTGGATCTGGCGGATCATATGCAGGGGACTGGCCGCAATTCACTGTTGGGGATTGCCCAGGTGATCATGCTTGGGGAGTTGGCGGTCAATCGCGCGTTGGATCGGATTGATTCGGCGGGATAGAAGATCAAAAGATCGCAGCCTTCGGCAGCTCCTACAGGGGAATGCGTACACCCTGTAGGAGCTGCCGAAGGCTGCGATCTTTTGATTCTGAAATAACGCCCATAAAAAAATGCCCGCATCTCTCAATGCGGGCATTTTTCATTTCAGCTCAGCGACTCAGAAGTCGTACTTGGCCGTGAGTTGAAAGTTACGCGGCTCGCCGTAGAAGGTGGTGCCGAAGTTGCCCAGGCCTGTCAGGTACTTCTTGTCGAAGACGTTGTAGGCGTTGGCGGTGAAGCTCAGGTGTTCGTCGTACTGGTAACGGGTCATCAGGTCGACGAGGGTGTAGCCGCCTTGCTTGAGAGTGGCGGTTGCACCTTGACCGCTGCCATCCACGCTCGGGTTGAAGCTCTGGCCGTAGAAGGCGCTCTGCCAGCTGACGCCACCACCGACGGTGACCTGATCCAGGGCGCCGGGCAGGCGGTAGGTGGTGAACGTACGCACGACGTGTTCCGGTTTAGTGGTGGCCAATGGGAAGCCGTAGATGCGTTGTTCGTCATCGTCACGCGAACGCGCGTAGGTGTAGCCAGCCGACAGGTTCCAGCCTTCGGCCAGTTCGCCGGCCATTTCCAGTTCTACACCCTCGGTGGTGGCGCCGGAGATTGGCTTGTAAACGTCCTGGCCGGTGGTGGTATCCGTGGTGACGTACTGGGCGACGTTGTCCTGTTCAATGCGGAAGAAGGCCAGGCTGGCGTTCAGTCTGCCTTCGAAGTAGGCCGCTTTCAGACCGGTCTCGTAGCTGTCGCCTTCAACCGGGTCCAGGGTCTTGCCGCTGGCATCCTTGTAGATTTGTGGCTGATAGATGTTGGTATAGCTGGCGTACACCGAGTACGTGTCGTCGAGGTCATAGACCACACCCGCGTAAGGCGTGACGACGCCGTGTTCCTTGTAGCTGGCATGGGTGTCAGCCAGGCCGGCGCCGGGGTAGTAGGTGTAATCCTCGTTGTACTTGAAGGTGCTGACACGGCCGCCGAGGATGAACGACAGGTCGTCTGTCGGACGCAGGCGGGTGGCCAGGTAAGCGCCGTTCTGGCTTTGGGTGCGTTCGTACTTGCCGTTCTTCGGAAACTCCGGTTTGGCAATGTGGCCTTTCCAGTCGAAGATGTCACCCGGCACCAGTCCGAACTCGGAGCTGTCGTAGGTCGCACCGGTCTGGCGTGAATGGGAGGTCATGAAACCCGCCACCAGTTCATGCTCGCGACCGCCCAGGCTGAACGGGCCGGAAACGTTGACGTCAGCGGTGTTCTGCACGCGATGGCCTTCCCAGCGCCCCCAGTAGAAGAACATGCCTTCGCCGGTGTTGCGATCCGGGTTGCCGCCGCTGGCGGAGGCCAGTTGGGTATCGTGATCGGTGGTTTTCTGGTCGAACGTGGCCTTGAGTTTCCAATCGTTGGCCAGTGCTTGTTCCAGGGAGGCGAAATAAGTAGTGCTGTCGAAATCACGACGGCTCCAATCGGAACCCGGGTTGAAACTGCGAGAGAAATCGGTACGACCACCGTCGCTATAGAACGGTGAGTTACCGGTCCAGGAACTGCCGCGAGGGGTTGCGCTGGACCTGTCCACACCCAGGGTCAGCAAGGTGTCGTCGGTCAGGTCGGCTTCGAGGATGCCGTAGTACAGGTCTTTCTTCTGGCTGTAGTGGTCGATGTAGGAGTCCTTGTCCTGCAAGGCTCCGACAAAGCGGCCGCGCACGCTGCCGGTGTCGTTCAGCGAACCGGAGATATCACCTTCGGTGCGGTAATTGTCCCAGGAGCCAACAGTGCCGCTGACCGAAGCCTTGAAGTCCTTGGTCGGTTTCTTGCGCACCAGGTTGACGGTGGCGGCCGGGTCACCAGCGCCGGTCATCAGGCCGGTCGAGCCCTTGATGACTTCGATGCGGTCGAGGCTGGCGGAGTCGTCGCTGTTGTTCGGGTTTTCACCGTAGACACCGTCGTAGGGAATGTTGACGCCATCGTACTGAAAGTTGGTGATGGCAAAGCCACGGGTGGAAAACTCGGTACGGTCGCTGTCGTACTTCTGCATGGTGACGCCGGGCGTGTTACGCAGGACATCACCCACACTCTTTGAGCCTTGATCGTCCATCTGCTGACGGGTCACCACGGTCACCGACTGCGGCGTTTCGCGAATGGTCAGTGGCAGCTTGGTGGCGGTGGTGGTCGCGCCCGTGGTGTAGGAGTCGGTGCCTTCAGTGGTCAGTCCCAGGGCCTGGCCGGAAATGGTGGTGGCGCCCAGTTGCAGGCTCGACGAGCCGCCGGACACCAGTGTCACGCTGTTGCCGTTGATCTGGAACGAAATGCCGGTGCCCTTGAGCATCTCGGCCAGGGCCGCGGAAGGCTCCAGCGAGCCGGACACCGCACGGGACTTGATGCCGGCCACCTGATCCGGGCTGTAGAGGATTTGCAGGTTGGTCTGCATGCCCAGCTGGGTCAGGGCGCTGGCCAGTGGCTGAACGGAAATACTGACTTTCACAGGTGCCGCATTGACCATCGAGCTCCCCAGCAAGGTGGCGGTCAGCAGAACGCTGGTCAACAGGGTTTTATGCAGTGACGGGCGCTGTACGGCCAGCGCGAGAGGTGTACGGCGTGGAAGAGATCGCATTACTTGCCTGTGCTCCTGAAAAGTGTTTTGTGAAGTTTTTGTTAATGGGAATGATTATTAAGACGGAGCACTGACAGGAAACCGGAAAAATAATTTTTGAAGGTTCGGAACTGCGCAAAACCTGTGGGAGCGGGCTTGCTCGCGAAGGCGGTGTGTCAGTCAGCATTAATGTCGCCTGACACGACGCTTTCGCGAGCAAGCCCGCTCCCACATTTGAATGGCGCCAGACTTGATCAGGCGGTTGTCAGCTCGGTCACGACCCGTCCGCTTTCCATGCGCACCAGTTGGTCGGCGACGTCGAAGTAGCGGTCGTCGTGGGAGATCACGATGATGGTCTTGCCCAGGCGCTTGAGGTCCGGCAGTAGCTCGGTGTAGAAAATCCGCCGGAAGGTCGGGTCCTGGTCGGCCGCCCACTCGTCGAACACCAGCACCGGACGCTCTTCCAGCCAGGCATTGACCAGCGCCAGGCGCTTGCGCTGGCCGGTGGACAGGTCGGTGGTGGTGAAGTTGCCGTCCTTGACGCTGACCTTGTGCGCGATCTCCAGGCGCTGCAGGTATTTGTTGGCGTCTTCGGGGATATGCGTATCGCCCTGGACCACGTCGTCGAACAGGTAGTAGTCGGCAAAGATGGTGGTGAACAGCTGGCGATAGTCGTCGCGGTTGTGCGCGTCGATGGCCTCGCCGTTGACCCGGATCTGCCCCTGTTGCGGCGTGTATAGACCCAGCAGCAACTTGATCAGGGTGGTCTTGCCACAGCCGTTCTCGCCGACGATGAAGGTGATGTCGCCCTGCTTGATCGACAGGTTGACCGGGCCCAGCTGGAACGGCGCCGCCCCCTCGACCGCCGGGAAGGCGTAGCGTACGTCCGCCAGTTGCAGTTCGTGCACGGCCTGCTTGACCTTGCCCTGGTCGCTGAGCAGCAGGTGCGGTTCCGGGGTGGAAAACTGTTCGGACAGTTCGGCGATGCGGCGGAAGGCGATCTGCGCGCGGCTGACGATGGGCAGGGTGCTGATCAAGTGCTCCAGCGGGCCTTTCATGTACAGCAGCACCAGGACGAAGCCGCTCATCACGGTTTTGTCGGCGCTCGGCCAGAAGGTTTGCAGGGCCAGGGCCAGGCCGATGACTACGAAGAACAGCATCGAGCCGAAGGTCTTGGCGATGACGAAGGTGTTGATCGAACGCACCTGGGTGTTGCAGATGAATTCGGCGGTGCCCTTGATGCCCGCGGTGAACATGCGCTGGCGGCGTGGGCGATGAATGCGCAGTTCCTTGGCGCCTTCGGCAATCGCGTTGTAGTGCTTTTGCAGCTCGTCTTCAGCCTCGCGAGCGGCCATGAAACCTTGCACGCCCTTGCTCTGGGCGTAGGCCTGGATGGCGGTGCCGATCAGGATCGCGGCGACCATGATCAGGAACATCGGCCACGACAGGATCGCCAGGTAACCCATGCAACCCAGGGTCACGGTGACGGAAATCGCCAGCGGGGCGAAGGCGAAGGCGAAGTCGCTGATGGTGTCGACGTCGTGGGTCAGCACCGGGATCAGGCGATGGCTGCGATAGCGCTCGATCTGTTCGATCGGCGCCGACAGCACCTTCTCGCCCAGCTGTTTGCGCAGCTTGGCAATGATGTGCTGGCCGACGTAGTTGGTGCCGATGTCCGAGCAGATCGAACTGGCCAGCGCCAGCAGGCACAGGCCGGCGAACAGCGCGACCACGCCCTGGGTCAGGCCGCTGTCCGAATGCAGGGCATTGTTGATGGTCGCCAGCAACACCGTGACGCTCAGGCCGCCGACCATGCCCAGGAAAGTGGACGCGGCGACGATGAGTCGAAAGGGTTTGAGCAGGGCGAACAGCTCGCCGATGGCGCCGCGGGTGGGCTGGGTCATGGAAGACGGTTCCTTGGGTCGGAAGGCAGATACCCAGTAGAACGTCTGGTCGAGGGGTTAATTTAGACAGTGGGCGACTGGTGGTGACTGTGGGTTGTCAGTTGATTTCTTCAGCGACTGACGCTACGTCTTCGCGAGCAAGCCCGCTCCCACATTCGACCGTGTTTCGTCAGGCGGGATGCGTTCAAGTGTGGGAGCGGGCTTGCTCGCGAAGAACGATTATGCGGTGACCCTGTCGGGCCTAGAGTTCGCGGATTACGCGAAAGCCCATCCAGTCCCCACGCTCCTGCGGGTACTGGCTGTTGCGGTTGCCGGAGCGGGAGAACACCGGGGCTTCACCCCAGTCGTTGCCGCGGATGCGCACGGCTTCGCAGTTGGCTTCCAGCCAGGCGCTGCCGTCGGTGGGGGCGCCGACGTAGTTCGGGTGTTCGCAGTCTTCAACCCATTCATAGACGTTGCCGTGCATGTCGTACATGCCGAAGGCGTTCGGTGGGTAGCTGCCCACCGGCGAGCTGAAGCTGAAACCGTCGGCCGGGCCGTAGGTGTTGGCGTGTTTGGCGATGCTGTATCCCTTGCCTTCATCGAACGGGAAGGGGAATGGGCCTTTGGTGCCTGCGCGTGCGGCGTATTCACGTTGGGCCTCGCTGACCATGCCGTACTTCTGCCCGGTTTTTTTCGACAGCCAGGCGACATAGTTTTTCACGTCGTCGAAGTTCATGCACACCGCCGGCTGGCGCGGGCTCTGCGGGTAGCGCGGCTTGCTGGCGACGCACTCGCGGCCTGGGCGGGTATCGCCGTTGGCGATGGTCACGCCGCTTTCTTTCACATAGCTGTCCCACTCACCGGCGGTGATCTGGAAGCGGCTCATGGCGAAGGGCTTGGCGAAGGTGACTTCATGCATCGGACCTTCATCGGGCTCGCGGCCGACTTCGTCATCGGGGGTGCCCATGGTGAAGGTTCCGGCGGGCAGCACGACCATTTCGGGGCAGTTTTTGCAGTCCTTGAAGACCTTGCCGGGTTGGGGTGGCGTGGCGGCCTGCGCAGCAGCCGGAAGCAGACTGGCGAGGATGGCAGCCAGTCCGGCGGTCAGCAGATTTCGGTTCATGACTCATCTCGATCAAAGAAAAAAACGGGTGTTGTGCGAGGTCCAATGTGGGAGCGGGCTTGCTTGCGAATGCGGTGTGTCAGGCAACATGAGTGTCGACTGACACACCGCATTCGCGAGCAAGCCCGCTCCCACAGGGTTTCGCGTCATGCCTTCAGGCGGTTTTGTTCAGCAGGGACATGAAGCGGTCGATTTCGTGTTCGTTGTTGAGCAGGCCGGGGGCGATGCGGATCACCGGGCCGACGTCGCGGTCCACCGAGTCGCAGACCACGCGGTTCTGCATCAGTTGGCCGGCGACCTTTTCACAGTCCTGGTCCTTGATCCGGAAGAAGGTGAAGCCGGCGGACAATTGCGGGCTCTTTGGCGTGACCAGTTCGATCCGCGGCTGTTCCAGCAGGCGGTCCTTGGCATAGCTGTTGAGTTCATGGATGCGCGCCTGCACCTCGGCCTTGCCCAGGTCCAGATGCAGCTTGAATGCTTCGTCTGCGGCCCAGCGGTGTTCGAAGCTGTGATAGCCGCCGGGGGTCATGATGGTTGCGAAGTCGATGGATTCGCTGAAGGTCGGAATGATCGGCGTGACGTCCCTGACCTCGGCGGAGCGGGCGCAGATGATCCCGGTACCCCGGGGGCCGAACATCCATTTGTGGGTGCCGGCGATGAAGAAGTCGCAGTGCATATCGGGAAACTCGAGGTCCTCGACGCCAAAGCCGTGCACGCCGTCGACCACATAGAGGATGCGGTCTTTCTCGTCGCGCTGGCGGTTCAACTCTTCGACCAGCTTGCCGATTTCGCCGATCGGCAGTTTCACGCCGCTGCCCGATTGCACCCAGGTCATGCCCAGCACACGGGTCTCGGGGCGGATGCCCTGGGTGATCGAAGCGAGCACTTCATCCACGGAAACGTCGCGGCTGTTGTCGAACAGCTTGAGCTTGCGCACCTGGGTCCCCTGGCGTTGCTGACGAAATTCCAGGGTGTAGTTGGTCGAGTAGTGTTCGTGTTCGCTGACCAGGATTTCCTGGTCCGGGCGCACATGAATGCCGCCATAGATCATCGCCAGGCCTTCTGTGGTGCTGCCGGTCAGCGCGATCTGCTCAGGCTTGGCATTGAGGTAACGACCGGCCCAGACCCGCACGTTGTGCTCGCGTTTCTCGGTTTCCTGCAGGTCCCAGTCCATGGCCCGGCCAGGGTTGCGGTCGATGTTGGCGCGGTGCATGTCGATCGCGTTGCGCACCGGCGTGGGGTGCGAGGTGACGAGGAAATTGGCGAAATGCAGGTAGTCCGGGTCCTGATTGAACAGCGAGCGCAATTGCGCCCATTTGCCCTTTGGCAAGGGCTGGGGATTGCCGGCCAGCGCCGGCAGGTTCACGCCAGCAGCCAGGGGCAGGCCAGCGGCGAGAATGCCGGCCTGCTTGAGGAAGGAACGACGGTTGGTCATGGCTTGGGCTTCGCTTGGCAAAAGTGGCATCAGTTTTTCGCGACGGGGCGGGCGGATTTCTCGACCTGGTCCCAGACCCGCAGGAAGTTGCCGCCCCAGAGCTTGGCGATATCAGCCTCGCTGTAACCGCGGCTGATCAACTCGGCGGTCACGTTGCGTGCCTCGCTGACGTCCTTCCAGCCGTCCAGGCCGCCGCCATCGTTGAAGTCGGAGCTGATGCCGACGTGATCGATGCCGATTTTCTTCACCGCATAGTCGATCGCGTCGCCATAGTCCTTGAGGGTGGCCTTGGGTTCTTCGTCGACGATCGCGTAGAGCTCGCTGGCGTATTCGCCGAACCGTTGCTCAGACCACACGGTGATGATCGGGTCGCCCGGCATCAACGCCATCTCCAGGCCTTGCAGCGGTTGCAGGTCGAAACGCGCACGCAGGGCGTTGAGTTTGTCCTGGGTGGCCTGGCTCAGCGGGCGGATGTAGGTCGGGAAACCGACAATCTGCACCACGCCGCCGCTGTCCTTGATCAGCTGCATCTCGTGGTCGCTAAGGTTGCGCGGGATGTCCACCAGGGCGCGCGGGGCAGAGTGCGAGGCGACCATCGGCGTGCGGCTCAAACGGGCTACTTGCTCCAGGGCCTTGGTCGACATCTGCGACACATCGATGATCACGCCGAGGTCGTTGAGGCGCTGCACGGCTTGCTTGCCGATGTCCGAGAGACCGCCGAGGGCGTCCCGGGAATCGTTGAAGAACGGCAATGGCCTGGAAGAATCAGCCCAGGCGTTGTTGCCCACATAACTGAAGCCGAACATGCGCATGCCCCGCGCCGCCCATTTGTCCAGGGCGTTGAGGTCGTTGCCCAGCGGGTAGGCGTTGAGCATGCTCATGAAGATCGCGAACTTACCTTCGCCATGCAGGCGGCGGAAGTCGTCGGGGGTGTAGGCGATGGCGGCCTGATTGGGAAAATCCCGCACCAGGGCGCTGATGATCTTGTAGCGGGTTTCCTGCTCGAAGCGTGCCTCTTCGATGAACCCGGCGGTGGGGCGATGTGGCGCGTTGGCGCCGTTCCAGATTTCCGGCCAGCCGAAAATCGTCAGGGCCGCGCCGGACAGGCGTCCGCGCCCGCTCTTGACCAGGTCGAACTGGCCGCTGCCGTCCTTGTCGGCTTCATTGCCGGCGGTGCCGAAGTCCATGGGGATGGTGATGTGGCTGTCGAACGAGAGAAGGCGCTCATGCAGATCATCGGCCTGTTTCATCACCTTGACCGGGTAGCCGGGATTGTCCTTGAACCAGTAGTTCCAGGCCGCAAAGCCTGCGCCCGCGCTGATCGCCAGGGCCAGCGGCAGGCCGATGAAAAGAGCCTTTTTCGAACGTGGTTTTGTCATTGCCGTCTCAGTCAGGTTCGCCTTTGCTATCTGTGGGGAACGAGTGGCCGAGGAAGGAATTTAGTGTTTGTGCTGGCCTCTTCGCGAGCAAGCCCGCTCCCACATTGGAATGCGTCCTCATGTGGGAGCGGGCTTGCTCGCGAAGCTTTTAAATTTGTGCAGGCAACAAACGTTCTAGCTTGGATAAAGCCTGCTTCATGGCTGACACAGGTAGGGCAATGACGATTTCTCGACGATGGTTCATGGCAGGCCTGGCGCTGACCGGCGCTGCCGTGCCTGCGGCTTTTTATGGGCATCGTGAATGGACGAAGCCGGACCCGACGATCACGCCGGGGGAAGCTTCATTCGATGTGGCGGATGTCGCCGGCCAACGCCTGGCGGACACCCTGCGCGGGGTCTGGCAGATCCGTTTCGAAGGTCGCGATGCCGGGCTCGAGGGCTTGCCACAGGACGGGTTGGAGCTGTTTCTCGACATCGGCCACAAGGGCCGTGGCCTGATCGGCTTTCTCGACACCGCCGAGCGTTTGCGTGGCAGCGAAGCGCCGCGTTATCGGGTGCTCGGCGATGTGGCCGGGGTCAAGCCGGCCCAATTGAGTTGGCGCTTGCTCAGCGCCCGTGGCAGCTGTGATTACGAATTCAGCATGGCACTGGACGAAGTCTGGGCCGGTTTCGGTAACGCCGGCAGCGGCAGCCTCAGTGGTCGCGTGCTGGATCTGGATCGTCCCTTGATGCTGACGGCCCAGGACAATCGCTTCGTCGCGGTCAAGAAAGTGTTCCCCGAAGCCCGCGAGCGAACCGGTCTGAATCCGCCACTGCTGGCCTGGCTGACGTCCCAGGAACATCGGTTGTTCCACCAGCTCTGGCATGCGTCCCGGGACAAATGGCACACCTTGCCCGAAGACAAACGCAACGCCTTGCGCGGCATCGGCTGGCAGCCCGGGCCGCGGGACCAGGAGCGTGACGCCCGGGGCAAGCGCAAGGATCGCAACGGCTCGGGGGTGGACTTTTTCTTCATGCACCGGCACATGCTCGGCACGGCGCGTTCGATGATGGACTTGCCGTCGTGGACGCAGTTCCCCTTGCCGCAACCGGAGCTGGCCCGTGACCGCATCGGCTTCGCCAATTATTTCGACAACCACGACGGTACGGCGCTGCCGCCGACCTGGTTGGCCGAAGACGATGACGAGTATTCGCAGTGGGTCAGCGACATCAAGACCGCCGAGACCTACCACAGCAATTTCCAGGTATGGGAGTCGCAATACCGCGATCCGCGTTACCTGTCGAAGCTGACCCTGGGGCAGTTCGGCTCAGAGGTCGAGTTGGGCCTGCACGACTGGCTGCACATGCGTTGGGCCTCGGTGCCGCGCGATCCGTCCAACGGCCAGCCGGTACCGTTCGCCCGCGATCCGTCGGACTTTTCCGCGCGCTGGTATGCGCCGGAAAACGACTTCCTCGGCGATCCGTTCTCGTCCCACGTGAACCCGGTGTTCTGGCACTTCCACGGCTGGATCGACGATCGCCTGGAAGACTGGTTCCGCGCCCATGAGCGTTTTCATCCGGGGGAGGTGAGTCGGCTTGAGGTCAACGGCGTGCAGTGGTTCGCGCCGGGACGGTGGGTCGAGATCGATGATCCGTGGCTCGGCCCGGGGACCCATGGTTGCAGCACCACGCCGGGGTTGCAGGCGGGGAAATCGGTGGAGATGGACCCGGAGACCATGAAACTGGCGTTGCGGATTACCTTTGGTGAGGATGAAAAGAAGCTCGCGGATCTGTTCCGCAAGGTGCCGCAGCGGCCTTGGTATGCGCGGAATCTGAAGGCCAAGACGGTTTCGAGTTAACCGCCCCCCAACCATGCGGCACACAAAAAACCTGTAGGAGCTGGCTTGCCAGCGAAGGCGGCCAGACAGGAGATATTGATATTGGATGTGCCGGCCTCTTCGCTGGCAAGCCAGCTCCTACAGGTATTGCGGCAATATCACGATCACAAGGCCTGCCACCCACCGCCAAGCGCCTTGTACAACGCAATACTCGCCTGCATCCGCGCCAACCTCAGCTGCACATTCAAATCCTGCGCCGCATACAGCGTGCGTTGCGTCTCCAGCACCGTCAGCAAATCCTCGGCCCCCGCTTCATAACGGCTTTGCGCAATGTTGAACGCGGTCTGCGCCTGGCTCAGTTCCTCGCTTTGCCATTGCCGCTGTCCGTCCAGCCCGCGAATGCTGTTGAGGGCTTTTTCCACATCGGCGAAACCATTGATGATCGCACCGCGATAGGTCTCCAGCAGTTCTTCCTGGCGGCCCAAAGCCTTGTCGCGTTGGGCGCCCAGGCGCCCGTTGTTGAACACCGGCGCCAGCAGCCCGGCGGTGAGGTTGTGAAAAGGGCTGCGCAGGATGTCGCCAGCACTGTCGGCACCCGAGCCGATTTCCGCGCTCAGGGTAACGGTCGGCAGCATGGCGGCGCGGGCGACGGTGACGTCGGCCTGGGCGGCGGCCAGTTGCGCTTCGGCCCGGGCGATGTCCGGGCGCCGGCTGAGCAATTCACTGGGGACACCGGCGTCGATGGCGGGCCAGGACAATTGATCGAAGTGTTCCTGGACCAGCGCCAGTTCCTGCACCGGGCGGCCGAGGAGGGTGGCGAGGCTGATCTGCGCGTCCCTGGCCTGTTGTTGCACCAGCGGCAATTGGCGTTGCTGCGCCGCCACCAGGCTTTTTTGCTGGGCCAGTTCCAGGGCGGTCGCGGAACCTGAGTCGAAGCGGGTCTGCACCAGTTTCAACACGTTCTGCGCGTTGGCCAGGTTCAGCTCGGCAATGCGACTCTGCTCCTGCAACGACAAGGTTTGCGCATAGGTGTTGGCCACGCCGCTGAGCAGCGTCAACTCGACGGTGGCCTGATCGAACTCGCTGGCCTGCAAGGCAAATTGTGCGCTGTCACGGGACGCACGCTGGCCACCCCAGAAATCGATTTCGTAGCTGGCACTGAGGCTGGCGTTGAAGTAATCGACGGCGCTGTTGTCGCTGTCCGCATCCAGTTGGCTGTAGCCATCGCCGCGCAGCAGTTTTTGCCGGTTGGCATTAAGCGCGGCCTTGACCTCCGGCAGCTGTGAGCCCGCCGCGACCACCGTTTGCGCCTGAGCCTGGCGCACCCGGGCGATGGCGGAGGCCAGGTCGTAACTGCCCACCCGGGCCTGTTCGATCAGGCGACCCAGTTGCGGGCTGCCAAAGCGGTTCCACCATTGCTGGTTGTCGCGGCTGGCGCCGGCGGTGTGCGGCGATTGCCAGGCGGCGGGCGGCGTTATGCCGCTGTCCGGGCGCTGGGCAGGACTGCCACAGGCGCCGAGCAACAGGCAGAGGGTCAACACACTCAGTTGCGGCTTCATCGAGAGATCATTCACTGGTAAGGGCCGTGACCGGGTCGAGTCGGGCAGCTTTGCGGGCCGGCATGAAGCCGAAGACAACACCGGTGACCAGGGCGCAGCCGAAGGCGCCCAGCACCGCTATCAGGGAGAACGCCACGGCGACTTCGCTGAGGATCAGCACGCCGCCGACGATCAGCGCCAGGGCGATCCCGGCCAGGCCGCCGACCACCGAGAGCATCACCGCTTCGGTGAGGAACTGGCGCAGGATGTCCCGCTGGCGGGCACCGGTGGCCATGCGGATGCCGATCTCGCGGGTGCGTTCGCGCACGGTCATGAGCATGATGTTCATCACGCCGATGCCGCCCACCAGCAGCGAAATCGCGGCAATCGACCCGAGCATCAGCGACAGGGTGTTTTGCGTGCGTGCTTCGGCCTGGATCATTGCCGCGTTGTTGGTCAGCTCGAAATCCTTCTTGCCGTTGTGCAGGCGCAGCATCAACTGTTCGATGGCGTGCTCGGTCTCCTTGACCTTGCGCGCATCGGCCGCGGCAATCGCGATGTATTCCGGGTTGTGGGTACCGAACAGCCGCACGCTGGCGGCGGAGTAGGGGATGGCGATGCGGTCGTCGCTGTCGGAGTCGCCGGAGCTGGCGCCTTTTTCCGCGAGCACGCCGACCACCTGGAACGGCACGTTTTCGATCAGGATGTACTGGCCGATGGGGTTGGCCACGTCCTTGAGCAGTTTGGTCCGCACCTTGTGGCCGATCACCGCGACCGCAGCTGCGTTCTGTTCATCGGCCTCGGTGAAGTAACTGCCTTCGACCACCGGCCAGTTGAAGATCGCCGGGAAGTTGGTGTCGTTGCCGCCGACGTAGCTCAGGTGGTCGAGGTTGCCGAAACGTACCCCGGCTTCCTGGCCATTGACCGGCATGATGCGCATCACCTGGGGCAGGCTCGCCACCGCCTTGACTTCGTCCAGGGTGACGATGCCCAGCGGCGTTCGCGGGTTGGGCGACGAGCCGCTGAGGTAAATGATGTTGGAGCCGAACGCGCCCATCTGGGCCATGACCTGGCGCTTGCTGCCTTCGCCGACGGCCAGCATCACCACCACCGACGCCACGCCGATGATGATCCCCAGCAGGGTCAGCGCGGTGCGGAACTTGTTGATCCACATCACCCGCCAGGCGGCTTGCACCGCGTCGATCAGTTCGCCTTTCCAGGCGCCGTTGGCTTGCGCGCCTTCCGTCAGGCGCTTGCGCAGGTCCACGGCCTGCAGCGCACCGGGATTGGCCGAGGTTTGCGCGGCGGGATTGTCCCGGGCGCTGTCGCTGATGATCAGACCGTCGCGGATCTCGATGATGCGCTTGGCCCGCGCCGCCACTTCGCGGTCGTGGGTGATGAGGATCACCACGTGGCCCTGGCTCGCCAGCTCGTCGAGCAGCGCCATGACTTCCTTGCCGCTGTGGCTGTCAAGGGCGCCGGTGGGTTCGTCGGCGAGAATGATATGGCCGCCGTTCATCAAGGCGCGGGCGATAGACACCCGTTGCTGCTGGCCGCCGGACAGTTGGTGCGGGCGGTTGCCGGTGCGCGTGGCCAGGCCCAGGCGTTCGAGCAGGGCCGCGGCGCGGGCATGGCGCTCGGCGGCCGGAGTGCCGGCGTAGATCGCCGGCATCTCGACGTTTTCCTGGGCCGAGCCCGACGGGATCAGGTGGTAACCCTGGAACACGAACCCGAAGGCTTCACGGCGCAGCCAGGCCAGTTCATCGCTGCCCAGGGCGGCGACGTTTTCTCCGGCGAAACGGTATTCGCCTGAGGTAGGGCGGTCGAGGCAGCCGAGGATGTTCATCAGTGTCGACTTGCCGGAACCGGAGGCGCCGACGATCGCCACGAACTCGCCGGCATGGATCGACAGGTCGATACCGCGCAACACATGGACTTCAGGGGCGTCGCCACCGCCGTAGGCTTTGCGGATGTCAGAAAGGCAGATCAGGGGCGTCTGCATTCAACCGCCACTCCCGTCGGCCGGGCCGATCAACAAGTGATCGCCCTCCTGCAGGCCGTCGAGGATCTGCACCCGCAGGCGGTCGCTGATGCCGGTGCGCACGTTGCGTTGTTCGATGCTGCCGTTTTTCGCCACCACTTGCGCGGTCTGGCTGTCGGCTTGCGCGCCGGCCTGCAGGGCGGCGATCGGCGCAGTCAGCACGTTCTGCGCCTGATCGGCGACGAAAAATACCTGGGTGGTCATTTCCGCCATCAGTGCGTTGTCGGCGTTGTCGACGTCCAGCAGCACGGTGTACAGCACCACCCGCGCGCTGCCGCTTTTGCTCGAGCTGGCGGGGCTGCCGCCACCCTGGCTGGTCTGGTCCAGGGGTTTGGGCGGTACGGGCAGAATCTGCCGCACGGTGCTTTGCCAGCGCCTGGTGCCGCCGCTGAGGGTGGTGAACCAGGCGTTCATGCCGGGTTTGACGTGGCCGATGTCGGCTTCGGAGACCTCGGCCCACACGGTCATCGGCGACAGCTTGGCGATACGCAGGATCAACGGGGTCTGCTGCTGGGCATTGAGGGTCTGGCCTTCCCGGGCATCCAGCGCGACCACGGTGCCGGACATCGGCGCATAGATCCGCGTGTAGCCGAGCTCGGCCTGGTCGCTGCGCAGGCTGGCCTGGGCCTGGCGGATCTGTGCCTGGAACATGTCGATGCGCGCTTGGGTGGCACGCAGTTCGGCCTGGGCGGTCTGCACGTCTTCTTCGCGAGTGGCGTTGCCGGCCTTGAGGTGTTGCTGGCGCTGGTATTTCTGCTGGGCGAGGTCGTGTTGCGCGCGTTGCTCCTGCAACTGCGCCTTGAGGTTTTCGATGGAGAAGCGCCCCGCATCGAGTTTGGCCTGTTGCGTGGAAGGGTCGATTTCCACCAGCAACTGACCTTCCTTGACCCGGTCACCGACTTCCACATGGATCTTCTGGATCTGCCCGGACGCCTGGGCGCCGACGTCGACATAACGCCTGGGTTGCAGGGTACCCAATGCCGTGACACTGCTTTCGATGTCGGCGCGGGTGACCTGCACGGTGGCGAACTGGTCGCGCCCAGGCGGGATGAACTGCCAGGCGGCGACGGCGACAACGGGGATCAGGCTGAGTGCTACAAGCAGGGCGCGTCGGGTGTGACGGGGACGTTTCATGCAGGGTTCCAAAGCAGTTGAACACTGCCGTGGAGCCGGCAGGGACATGGAGCTGTCCTTGTAGACGAGGACAGCAGCAGGGAATTTAGGCCCGGACACACGGCGTTACACCTGCCCCTGTAGGAGCTGCCGAAGGCTGCGATCTTTTGATTTTAAAGATCAAAGGATCGCAGCCTTCGGCAGCTCCTACGGGGGCGTGCAAGCCGTAGACCATGACTATTTGTCGGGCAAGCCAAAGCAATACTTTAAATCTATATGAGAATTACTATAAATTACGCATCTCAAACTGCCACTATCGTGCCACTGCCAGCTTTTGTGGTCGAGTAGCGGGCTCAAGGACAGTAACCGCACCCGTGCGGACGGGAGTCATGTTGGAAAACTACTATCGAGAGCTGGTGTGTTTCCTCAACGCCAAGCTCGGCAACCGCCAGGTCGCCGAAGATGTGGTGCATGACGCTTATCTGCGAGTCCTGGAGCGCTCCAGCGACACGCCGATCGAGCAACCCCGGGCCTTCCTCTATCGCACGGCCTTGAACCTGGTCATCGACGATCACCGGCGCAATGCGTTGCGTCAGGTCGAGTCGCTGGACGTGCTCGACAACGAAGAGCGCTACTTCAGCCCATCGCCCCTCAGCAGCCTCGATCACGGCCAGCGCCTGGACATGCTCCAGCGCGCCCTGGCGGAATTGCCGCGCCTGTGCCGCGAGAGTTTCCTGCTGCGCAAGATCGAAGGCCTGTCGCACCCGCAGATTGCCGAACACCTGGGCATTTCCAAGGCCTTGGTCGAAAAACACATCGTCAATGCGATGAAGCATTGCCGGGTGCGGATGCGCCAATGGGATGCCCATTGATCTTCGCGTACATCCGTTCTTGTTAAATTTTATTTCACTGTCCTCGTTCCTAATCAACAGACGATCTGCTGTCCTGCTCAAGGCCGGTCAGGTCACTTAGGCTTATCTCCCCGCCGCTCGGGGGCTTATCCAGAGGACACTGGAAATGACACAGGCAATTGCATCGCCCATCGTTCACGACCTGATCGGCGTTGGTTTCGGCCCTTCGAACCTGGCGCTGGCCATCGCCCTGCAGGAGCGCGGGCCGACCCAGGGCGAGCTGGATGTACTGTTTCTCGACAAGCAGGCCAACTACAGCTGGCATGGCAA
Source organism: Pseudomonas sp. YuFO20 (assembly GCF_035064975.1). Lineage (NCBI taxonomy): Bacteria > Pseudomonadati > Pseudomonadota > Gammaproteobacteria > Pseudomonadales > Pseudomonadaceae > Pseudomonas > Pseudomonas sp. YuFO20. The sequence continues at coordinate 91,907 of NZ_JAXDEO010000020.1, read as the reverse complement.
CACCCTGTCGACCCAGAGCGAGCTGCAGATTTCCTTCCTCAAGGACCTGGTGACCCTGCGCAACCCGACCAGTCCTTATTCGTTCGTCAATTACCTCAAGGCCCACGGGCGCCTGGTGGACTTCATCAACCTGGGCACCTTCTATCCGTGCCGCATGGAGTACAACGACTATCTGCGCTGGGTGGCCATGCAATTCGAGAAGCAGAGCCGTTACGGCGAAGAAGTGCTGACCATCGAACCGGTGCTGCACAACCAGCAGGTCGAAGCGCTGCGGGTGATTTCCCGCGATAGCACCGGGCATCAACAGGTGCGCACCACCCGTTCGGTGGTGGTCAGCGCGGGCGGTACGCCGCGTATTCCCGAGGCGTTCAAGGCGCTCAAAAGCGACAACCGCGTGTTCCACCATTCGCAGTACCTGGCGCAGATGGCCAAGCAGCCGTGCGTGAACAACCAGCCGATGAGTATCGCGATTATCGGTGGCGGGCAGAGCGCGGCGGAAGCCTTCATCGACCTCAACGACAGCTTCCCGTCGGTGCAGGTCGACATGATCCTGCGCGGTTCGGCCCTGAAGCCGGCGGACGACAGCCCGTTCGTCAACGAAGTGTTCTCGCCGGAGTTCACCGACCTGGTGTTCCAGCAGGAGAGCAGCGAGCGTGAGCGCCTGGTCAACGAGTACCACAACACCAACTATTCGGTGGTGGACATTGACCTGATCGAGCGGATCTACGGGATTTTCTACCGGCAGAAAGTTTCGGGCGTTGCCCGCCATGCGTTCCGTACCCTGACCACTCTCTCAAAAGCCACCGCCACCGAACGCGGCATTGAACTGACGATGTGCAACAAAGCCACCGGCGAAATTGCGGTCCGTCACTACGACGCCGTGGTGCTGGCCACCGGTTACGAGCGGCAGATGCACCGCAAGCTGCTGGCCCCGCTGGAACAGTACCTGGGTGATTTCGAGGTGGACCGCAACTACAAGTTGATCACCGACGAGCGCTGCAAGGCCGGCATCTATATGCAGGGCTTCTGCCAGGCCAGCCATGGCTTGAGCGATACCTTGCTGTCGATCCTGCCGATTCGTGCGGACGAGATCGCCGGGTCGTTGTATGACCATGGCAAGAACCGTGGGCATCGTTCGGTGGTGGATCTGTTGTTGGCGACTGCCAGCTGAGAACTTCGGCGGCTGTGAGGCCGCCATCGCCAGCAGGCTGGCTCCCACAATAGATCTGCGTACACAGGTCAAATGTGGGAGCCAGCCTGCTGGCGATGAGGCCCTGAAGAACCCTGCGATTCCCCCACGTATCACCAGCGTCAGATTAAGCGGGCAGTATTTCGGATTTTTCCTACAGAACGCTCGGCAGGTCTTCCGTAGTCTTGCCCCCTCATCAATCTGACCCGGGGGGGCACGTTGCCCAACAAGTCCTTACGCATCCTGATCGCTGACCCACAACACTTCAACCGGATGAAAATCGAGCGGCTGTTCAACCAGCTCGATTATTTTCGCGTGGCGCCGGTGCACAGCCTCGAAGAGCTGCTGAACCTGGTCGAGTACGGTTGCGAACCCTTCGATCTGCTGGTCATCAATGCTGGCATGGCCGACGGTAAGCTCGACCTGCTGGATTTCTGTCTCGACAACCGGCAGGTGGCGCACGCGCTGATTTTCGACGGCGAGCACGCGCAACTGCGCCCCACCGCGCCTTTTGCAAGGCAAAAAGTCCAAGTAAGCCATGCCTTGCTGCCGGACCTGGCGACTATCCAGCGGTTGATGGCGGTCGTTGATCGACCTCTACCGTTCGTCGCAACTGTCATTTCTGTCAGGTAGTCCGATCGGTTTTTACGTGCAAGAGTCTATGCGCAGCTGCTGTGTTCATTTCGGGTTCTTGCCCATGGGCCGTCAGTGCCCGAACGTCGTGTTTATGCATAGGGAGTTGCCATGAAGTCAGCGATGGCTGTGGACGATCATCCGGTGGTTCGCGGTGCAGTCAAAAGCGTACTCAGGCATTTGGGATACAAGCGTATCCACGAAGCGGCCTGCGGTAACGAAGTTTTGCCGATGATCCGCGATAATAAACCGGAACTGATTGTGCTGGACCTCAACCTGCCGTCGCTCGACGGCCTGGATGTACTGGCACGGATCCAGATCGAGGAGATGCCATGTAAGGTGGTGGTGTTCACTGCCCAGGAACCGGCGTTTTTCCAGGATCGTTGCATGCGCGCCGGTGCCATGGCCTACGTCGCCAAGACCAACGATCTGGAGCATTTGCAAAAAGCCGTGCAGGCCGTGATGGCCGGTTACACCTATTTCACCCGGTTGCCCACAAGCTCCGTGTCCCTGAGCCAGGCGCAACGCAGTGAAAAACAGATGATCGACAGGCTTTCAGATCGCGAGTTGTCGATTTTCCAGCAACTGGCCCAGGGTAAGAGCAACAAGGCAATCGCCGAAATCATGCACCTGAGCCACAAGACCGTCAGCACCTACAAGACCCGCTTGACTGAAAAACTCAACGTGGAGTCGTCGGTGCACCTGAGAGATCTTGCCCAACGTCATCACTTGATCTGAATGAACGCCATTCGATACCTGCTGTTGGCCCTTTGCCTTTGGGTATCGAGTGTCTGCGCGCAGCCGCAAACCTTGACCTTGCTGGGTCGTTCCAGCGTGGAGGGCCAAGTGCTGCGGTTGTCGGCCGCCGATGCGCGCTGGTTGCAGCAAAAAGACCGTTTGGTGCTGGCCGTTTCAGCCCCGGATTATCCACCTTTCGACATCACCACCGACCACACGCTCGAGGGGGTGACCGCCGACTACGCCGATCTGCTCCGGCAGTTGCTGCGGGTAGAGATCGAAGTCCGGCGCTATCCATCGCGCGAAGACGCCGTTCGAGCCGTCAAGCAAGGCGCGGCAGACCTGCTGGGAACCTCCAACAGCTACGAGTCCCAGGACCCGCAACTAAAAATGTCCCGCGCCTATGCGGTGGATCAGCCGGTATTGGTGACCCGCGTTGATGCACCCCAGGTGCTGGACCCGACACTGGCCGGCAAGCGCCTGGCGATGCTCTACCACTACTTGCCTGAACAAAACGTCCAGCGGTTCTATCCCGAGGCCCAGGTTCAGCTGTTCCCCTCGACACTGGCGGCTGTCGGGGCCGTCGCCTTCGGCCAGGCGGATGTGTACCTGGGCGATGCGATCAGCGCCCATTACCTGATCAGCAAAAACTACCTGAACAACGTCCAGCTGGCTGACTTCTCGCCCATGGAATCCGGGCGCTTCGCCTTTGCCATGGCCGGCGACAACCCGGCGCTGCTGCGCATTGTCGACAAGGCCCTGGCGTTGATAACGGCCAATGAACAGATGAACATCCAGCGCCGCTGGGGAGCGAGCGGGGTGTCCATGCCGGGCACGCAGTCCCTGCAACTGAGTGTGACCGAGCAGCGATGGCTAGACCGGCACCCGCGAGTGAGCGTGGCGATCAACGAGAACATCCCGCCAATTACTTTCCTGGACAGTGAAGGCCGGTTTCGTGGCATCGGTGTCGATGTGCTGGCGAAAATCAGTTTGCGCACCGGTCTGCAATTCGACATCCGCGCCATGCCGTCGGTGGCGCAGATGGTGCAAGCGATCAAGCGTGGCGAGGTCGACGTGCTGGCGGGTATCGGCCTGAGTTCCCTGCGTGAGGAAGACCTGCTGTTTACCCGGGCGTTCCTGACCAGCCCATCGGTGCTGGTGACGCGCCTGGCGCCGGACAGCCCCAGGACCCTGGATGACCTGGCCGGAAAAACCCTGGCGCTGACCCAGGGCAATATCTCAGGCGAGTTCGTTCGCCAACACTTCCCGTTGATCCGGTGTGTGGATGCGCCCTTGTCGGCCGATGCCATGGAAATGGTCGCCCAAGGCAAGGCACAAGGTGCCATCAACTCATTGATCAGCGCCCGTTACCTGATCTCCCGGCAGTACCGTGATCGCCTCCAGGTCACCAGCACGGTGGGCATCGATCCCGCGCGCAGTACCCTGGCGACCGGGCGCGAGGCCAGCGAGTTGCACTCGATCCTGGACAAGGCCTTGCTCAGTATCCCCCCGGAAGAAATCGACGAACTGATACTGCCCTGGCGCAATGACCTGATGGTGGAACAGAGCTATTGGCTGCGCCATCGCCAGAGCATTTTCCAGGCGTTCGCGGTGGCCGGCGCCTTGCTCTTGCTGGCCCTGGCCTGGATCGCCTGGCAGCGCCGGCAGATCCGTCAGCGCCAGCAATGGCTGGCCCGATTGCAGGAGGCCAAGGACGCCGCCGACGATGCCAACCGGGCCAAGACCACGTTCCTGGCAACCATGAGCCATGAGATCCGCACGCCGATGAATGCCCTTATCGGCATGCTTGAACTGGCGCTGAAAAGCGCCGATGAGGGCGTGACCGATCGCCCGGCCATCGAGGTGGCGTCAGATGCCGGGCAACAGTTGCTTGCCTTGATCGGCGACATCCTGGACATTGCCCGTATCGAGTCCGGGCACTTGTCGCTGACGCCGGAGCGAGCCAATCTGCAGGCGCTGGTGCTGTCGGTGTGCCGGGTCTTTGAGGGCCTGGCCCGGCAGAAGAGCCTGCAGTGGCGGGTCGAACTGGACGAGCACAGCGACCGCGATGTGTTGATCGATCCCACGCGATTCAAGCAAGTGCTGTCCAATCTGCTGAGCAATGCCATCAAGTTCACCCACAAAGGCGAGGTCAGCCTGCGCTTGCGAGTCGTGCCCGCGTCGGCGGAGCGTCTCGCGGTCAGTGTGCGTATCGAGGACAGCGGCAGCGGTATCAGCGCCTTTGACCAGCAACGCCTGTTCAGCCCGTTCGTACAGGCCGGCAACCGTCAGCAATCAGGCCGTCAGGGTTCCGGCCTGGGTCTGGTGATCAGCCGCACGCTGTGCGAAATGATGGGCGGGCGCTTGCAACTCTCCAGCGTCCTGGGACGCGGAACCCGGTTGGACATCAGCCTTGAACTGCAGGCATTGCAGACGTTGCCCGGCACTGAAATGGCGCCGAGTGAATCGACGGCAAGGACCCGGCCGCTGACGATTCTGGTGGTGGACGATTACCCGGCCAACCGCTTGCTGCTTTCGCGGCAACTGAGTTACCTGGGGCACCGGGTGCTGCTCGCAGAGGATGGCCAGCAAGGGTTCGAGCAATGGCGTGAACACGCTTGCGATCTGGTCGTCACCGACTGCAACATGCCGGTGGTCAGCGGTTATGAACTGGCGGGTGCGATCCGCGATGAGGAACGCTTCCAGCTGGGGTCGCCAACGGTGATCCTGGGCTTCACCGCCAACGCTCAACCCGAGGAGAAAATGCGTTGTATCGAAGCGGGGATGGACGATTGCCTGTTCAAACCCATTCGACTGGTCGACCTGAGCGCCTGGTTGGCCACGCGTTTTTCCAGCGAATCGCCAGGCCTGAGCGCAGCGCCTTCCAACAGCGAAATCGATTTAAGCGGCTTGCAACGCTACACAGGGGCCGACAATGAACTGATCACTCAGTTGTTGCATGACCTGGCCGTTGCCAATCGCGATGATCGCGAACGTCTGCGGCAAGAACATGCCAGTGGTAACTACCACGGCTTGAAGGACCTGGCGCACCGCATCAAAGGTGGCGCGCAGATGGTCCGGGCGCAGGCGCTGGTGGCGTGTTGCGAGCAACTGGAGCGTGCCTGTGGCGAGGGCGATGCCGCACTGATCGACGCCGCCGTCGATCAGTTGCACCAAGTCATGACGCGCCTGGACCGCAGTCTTGAGCAGGGCTGCGGCTTGAACCCGGCGGTTTAATCCCAGGCTGGCGCCAGGCCCTTGGGCTTGCCCTTGGCGGCGTTCCGACGATGGGACGACTCGGCCTACAGGCTTAACCCCGAGCCTCAAGAATCATGCAAGTCGTCGTCCCCGTCGCATACAACCGTCCATCCACATCATAAATCCGCCCCTCGGCCAGCGCCGTCGAACGCCCCAGATGCACAATCTTGCCCTCGGCCCGCACCGGTCCGCTGGCGCTGTTCAACGCCCGGACATAACTGATGCGCAGATCCAGCGTCGTATAACCCTGGCCTTTTTTCAGTTGCGTATGGATCGCGCAGCCCATGCACGAATCCAGCAAAGTCGCGGCATAACCGCCGTGCACGGTGCCCAGCGGATTGTAATGCCGCGCATCCGGAGTGCCCTGGAAGACGAACAGCCCGGCGGACCATTCGACAGGGATGAAATCCATCAGCGTGCCAATGGGCGGCGAGGGCAATTCACCGTTGCCGATGCCCTCGAAAAATTCGGCGGGAGTCAGCGCACTGACTTCGGCCATGGACAAACTGCCAGGCCCGGCCAAGCGGGCGCGCATGGCCTGCTCCTGGGCGACCCATTGGGCAAGCGTGGCCTCGCGGTTTGGGCTTTGCATGTAAAAGTCCTCTGAAGAAAGCGAATATTATGGTTGTAATTTTCAAACCATATTATGTTCAGAATAAAATCTCCGCTACCCCTCAAATCAACTTGACGCTTGCAGCTGAAAACCTGCAGCTGCTGTCAGGCAATATCGCTGCGGCTGAACTCCTCGCCCAGAAAGTCGATCAAGCTACGCACCGACGGCAGCAGGCCACGCCGCGACGGGAAGATCGCATGAATGACGCCACTCCTGGGCGCCCAGCCCGGCACCAGTTCGATCAACTGGCCGGCCTTGATCTCATCCCGCACCACCACACTGGGCAGGTGGACAATCCCGATGCCGGCCACCGCCGCGTGGCGCAAGGCCAACAGGTCATCGGTGACCATCCGTGGCGAGTGCCTGATCAGCGCGCTGCTGCCATCACCACCGAACAATTCCCACTGATACTCACGTTGCGCCGCCCCCCAGTGCAGGCTCGGCAAGCCACTGAGGTCGGCCGGGGAGGCGGGTGTCGACAGGCGCGGCAAAAAGGCCGGGCTGCCCACCACGCTCTGGGTGCTGTTGCCCAGCACCTTCATCACCATGTCGGTGTCTTCCAGCGGAGGAAATCGCACGCGCAAGGCGATATCGAACCCTTCATGGATCAGGTCGACCCGGCGGTTGGTGCTCTCGATGAACAGCTCCACCAGCGGATATTTGAGCAAGTAGCGGGTCAGCATCGGCCCGACCCAGGAGTTGAGCAGCGCCGTCGGACAACTGATGCGCACCACGCCCTGGGGCTCGGAGCGGTTACGTTCGATCAGTTCGGCGGCGCTTTCCGCCTCCACCCGCATTGCCAGGCAACGCTGGTAATACGCCTGGCCGATTTCCGTCAGCGAACAGTGGCGACTGCTACGGTGCAGCAAGCGTACGCCGAGGCGTTCTTCGAGTTCGGCGATGCGTCGGCTGAGCTTGGACTTGGGCATGTCCAGGGCCCGTCCGGCCGCGGCGAAACCCTGATGTTCGACCACTTGGGTGAAGTAATAGAGAGTGTTGAGGTCTTCCATCATCGTTCTCCAGATAGAACGCTAAAGCTGATTTTTGCAGTCTAGCGCAACAAAGGTCGCAGTTTTAAGCTCTGTCCATGGCTTCACTCACCTCATCAGGAGACACCATGAAAAACATCATCGGTATCTACACCAGCCCACGGGCCCATTGGGTCGGCGACGGTTTTCCGGTTCGCACGCTGTTTTCCTACGACAACCTGGGCAAGCACATCAGCCCGTTCCTGCTGCTGGATCACGCCGGCCCCGCGGAATTCACACCGACCACCGCGCGACGTGGCGTTGGTCAGCATCCGCACCGCGGTTTCGAAACCGTGACTATCGTTTACAAGGGTGAACTGGAACACCGCGACTCCACCGGCAGTGGTGGCAAGATCGGTCCCGGCGACGTGCAATGGATGACCGCGGCCTCGGGGATTCTCCATGAAGAGTTTCACTCCGAAGGTTTCGCCAAGAGCGGCGGCACCCTGGAAATGGTCCAGTTGTGGGTCAACCTGCCGGCCAAGGACAAGATGGCCGACGCCGGTTACCAGACGATTCTCGATAGCGACATCCCGAGCATTGCCTTGAAGAACAACGCCGGCAGCCTGCGCTTGATCGCCGGTGAATTTGAAGGCCACACAGGGCCGTCGCGCACCTTTACCCCCATCGACGTCTGGGACCTGCGCCTGAATGCCGGCAAGTTGCTCACGCTGGATCTGCATGAAGGACGCAACACCGCACTGGTGGTGTTGCGCGGCACGATCGAGGTCAACGGCCTGGAGTCGGTGCGCCAAGGGCAGTTGGCCTTGTTCGACCGCAAGGGCGATCAGATGACCCTCCAGGCCAGCGAGGACGCGGTGGTGCTGCTGCTCAGTGGCGAACCGATCGACGAGCCGATCGTCGGACACGGTCCGTTCGTGATGAACACCGAGCAGGAAATCCACCAGGCGTTCGCCGACTTCCAGTCCGGTCGCTTCGGCCAGATGCACGGTTAATCCGTTTCGCTTCAACAACCCGCTCTACACAGGATGAGTAGGCCGGTTCCCAGGCCAGGGATGGCTGTTGCCTGTCAAAAAGAGGAAACACTGATGAACACCGTCAATGCAGCCAATTTCAATGGCCAGAAACCGACGATCGACCCCAATGACAGCGCCATGCTGTTGATCGATCACCAGAGCGGACTGTTCCAGATCGTCAAGGACATGGATGTACCGCAACTGCGCGCCAACGCCATTGCCCTGGCCAAGGCGGCCACCTTGCTGAAGATGCCGGTGATCACCACCGCTTCCGTGCCCCAAGGGCCAAACGGGCCGCTGATTCCGGAAATCCACGAGGCTGCACCGCATGCCCAGTACGTGGCGCGCAAGGGCGAAATCAACGCCTGGGACAACCCGGAGTTTCACGCGGCAGTGAAAGCCACCGGCAAGAAAACCCTGGTGATCGCCGGCACCCTGACCAGCGTGTGCCTGGCGTTTCCGTCCATTGCCGCGGTGCATGAAGGCTACAAAGTGTTTGCCGTGGTCGATGCCTCGGGCAATCACTCCAAATTGGCCACTGATCTGACAGTTGCCCGCCTGGCCCAGGCCGGGGTGGTGCCGATCGACATCATGGCTACGCTCTCAGAGCTGCAAGGCTCGTGGAACCGTCCGGACGCCGAGCAGTGGGCCGCCGTCTACGCCCAGGCCATGCCGCATTATCAATTGTTGATCGAGAGTTACCTCAAGGCTCAACAAGTGGCGAACGAACATGAAACGCTGGATTCCCAGCGCTAACCGGGACACCCACGCCGACTTTTTATTCGGCATCGATAACACGCGAGGACCATTGCCATGACAACTTCCTACAAACGTCTCGACAAGGACAACGCCGCCGTTCTGTTGGTGGATCACCAGACAGGCCTGCTGTCGCTGGTGCGCGACATCGACCCGGACCGGTTCAAGAACAACGTGCTGGCCCTGGCCGACCTGGCCAAGTACTTCAAGCTGCCGACCATCCTCACCACCAGTTTCGAAACCGGCCCCAACGGCCCGCTGGTGCCCGAGCTCAAGGCGCTGTTCCCGGACGCGCCCTATGTCGCGCGTCCCGGCCAGATCAATGCCTGGGACAACGAAGACTTCGTCAAGGCGATCAAGGCCACCGGCAAGAAGCAACTGATCATTGCCGGCGTAGTCACTGAAGTCTGTGTAGCGTTTCCGGCACTCTCGGCGCTGGCCGAAGGCTTCGATGTGTTCGTCGTCACTGACGCCTCCGGCACCTTCAACGAGCTGACCCGTGAATCGGCGTGGAACCGCATGTCCACTGCTGGCGCGCAGCTGATGACCTGGTTCGGCCTGGCCTGTGAGCTGCATCGCGACTGGCGCAACGACATCGAAGGCCTGGGCACGCTGTTCTCCAACCACATCCCGGACTACCGCAACCTGATGACCAGCTACAGCACGCTGACCAACAGTAAATAAACCAGGCACACATTGCCCTCTGTAGGAGCTGGCTTGCCAGCGAAAGCGGTCTGTCTGGCGCCACGATGTGGAAGGTGCTGGCCTTTTCGCGAGCAAGCTTGCTCCTACAGTGTTCCGAAGCCACCAATTGCTCCTACACTCTGGCCAATCTGTGAGATCTTTCGCTCATTGTCCCGTGCCGGAGCTGCTTGATGCTGTCATTGCTCACCGAACACCCGTTGATCTGCGCTTTCGCCTTGATCCTGATCGATCTGTTGTTGTGGCGCTTGATCGGTACCCGTGGCCACAACGTGAAGCTTCTGGTTCGGCCGGTGATTTTCACCCTGTACAGCCTGGTTCTGTTCAACGAAGGCATGAACCCGTTGGAACCCGCACCCTGGGTCGACAATGTACCCTTGCATCTGGCGGCCACGGGGTTGCAGATCGGCTGGTGGCTGTTCGCTGCGCGCACCCTGACCGTACTGATCGGTGCGGGACTGATGCAACGGGTGGGACATACCGGGCGACTGCTGCAGGACCTGCTGGGTGCTGTGATTTTTCTTGTCGCGGTCATCGCCGCCTTGGCTTATGTGCTCAATCTGCCGGTCAAGGGCGTACTGGCCACTTCCGGCGCCCTGGCGATCATCGTCGGCCTGGCCTTGCAAAGCACCCTCAGCGACGTATTTTCCGGGATCGTGCTGAACACCACCAAGCCCTATCAACTGGATGACTGGATCGCCATCGACGGCACCGAAGGCCGGGTCATCGATATCGACTGGCGGGCCACGCGATTGCAGACCTCCCAGGGCAGCATGATCGTGATTCCCAACTCGCTGGCGGCCAAGGCCAAGATCACCAACTTCAGTCGGCCCAGCGATATGTTCGGCCTGTCGATCAGCCTGCAGGTCAGCCCCCACGTCCGCCCACAAACCGTGATCGATGCCCTCGAGCGCGCGATGCAGGGCTGCCGGAACATGTTGACTTCACCCGGCCCCAAAGTCGCGCTCAAAAGCTCCAATGCTTCCGGCAACGAATACGAAATCAGCGGCTTTGTCGCCTCGATGAGCGAAAAGCGCTCGGCACGCAATCAACTGTTCGACCTGGCATACCGGCATTTGCGAGCATCGGGGATCCATCTGCTGTCGAGTGTCGAACCCAGCCCCTCAAGCGACATCACGCGGCCACGGGCGCTGCTCGACAGCTCGCCGCTGTTTTCCACCCTGCGCCACGAAGAGAAAGAAACCTTCAGCCAGAACATGGCCCTGCAAAGCTTCCGCATCGGCGAGACGATCCTGGAGGCGGGGGAGATCAGTGATCACCTGTTCATCATCGAGTCCGGGGTGGTTTCGGTCACGCTGAACCGCAACGGTATACCTATCGAATCCGGACGCATGGGGCCGGGGGAGGTGATCGGCGAGGCCGGTATCCTGACCGACAGCGCGCTGCCCGCCCATTTCACCGCGAAAACCCCTTGCACGCTTTATCGCATCGAAAAGCAGTATTTGAAGCCCTGCCTGGATGCCCGCCAGGACATCAACGATGCGATGAAATCCTTGATGGAATTCCGCCTGAACAAGGCCCAGTCGCTGATCGCGGATGTACCCGTCGTTGTGCCGAAGAAAGGGTTCTTGCAATGGCTGCGTAGTCGGGTCTGATGGACGCGAGGGGCCATTGGCCTCCTCGATTTCTGCAGGATTGGCTATTTGTGCACGCCGCCCCGGGGGCTAACTTAGTGCCACACCCACTTGCCCAGGAACATGCCATGCAACAGCGTATCGATTTCTACACCGCTTCCCCAGACGCCCTCAAGGCCATGATCGCCCTGGAATCGGCGGTATCAAAACTGCCGCTGGAAAAAAGCCTGATCGAACTGGTCAAGCTGCGCTCTTCACAAATCAACGGCTGCGCCTTCTGCATCGACATGCACACCGCCGACGCGATCAAGGACGGCGAAACCCCACGCCGTCTGTTCGCCGTGACGGCCTGGCGCGAGGCGCCATTCTTCACCGACCGCGAACGCGCCGCGCTGCTCTGGACCGAAACCCTGACCCAGTTGAGCCTGACCCATGCGCCGGACGAAGACTACGAAGTGGTCAGCGCCCAGTTCACGCCCAAGGAAATGGTCGACCTGACTGTGGCGATCAATACTATCAACGGCTGGAACCGTCTGGCGGTGGGCTTTCGCAAGACGCCTCAGGCCTGATTTTTTTCGCTGTTGTTCTGATGTTGAAAACGCCTCCTGTTTGGGGGCGTTTTTTTGCAGGAAGTATGGATTTGAGTCGTTTCGAGGAATGGTCTTAACCTTCCCACACGATGAGTATTTATAACGTTTTTATGCTGCGTCTGGGCAGTTTATGAACAGATGATCTAATAAGCTGGTATTTTTGACAGTGTCATTGGTTTACCCGTTGGCTCTAGCATCTCCTCGTTGTTCCGGGCTTATCTACGAGGAAAATTGTAATGTCCAAAGAAAAAGGCGCTCGTTTATCCCACCTGTATAAAAGCCTTGAACGTCCAGACTGGTTGATTAACGCTGGCATGGATAAGGGCATACACCACGATAAATATACCGTGGGCGCAGTGGTTTCTGCGGGTGCTAAAGTACGCTTTCGGCAAACGCGCCCGGCGTCGACAATCGGAATCAATCTTCAATTGTTGAATGATGATCAGAAAACTGAGCTTCATCGCAATGTGACTATGGAATGGAGTGAAGTGCTTTGCAGTCATCCCTCGGTTCTATTTTTAACTACGCCTTTCACTGATGAAGCAGGTCAGATTGTTACTGTTGATATAGAAATCGTGGGCGATTGGAAAGTACTGCCGATTTACAAGAAGGGAGTCAATCCGAGCGGTTTTTTAAATTTTTGGGATGGGCAGGGGACGCAATTTGCGTTGTTTGAATCTGATTATACAAAAATTTTAATACCGGCTCGCGACAAGGCCGCATTAAGGGCATTGCATCAGGCCTCTGGGTTGGACAGCCTGGGTAAATACTATGATGGAATGTTTGAGTTTTTTAATCATCTTGTCGGGATTTCATCTGAGTCGAATGTGCCTGACAAGAACATTCCCAATCGTTACTTCATGAAGGCAGATAAGAAGGGTGGAGGTGCCGCTTATTATGGTCGTGATTGGACTGCTGAGTCCACAAATTCGGTAGAGGCTTTTTGGTTGAAACCCGTGCCAGAAAACTTTGGAAGTCTTCATGAGGTTGCCCATGGCTACCAAGGTCATTTCTTTAACCATTCGGTCATCCAAATGCACGAGATTTTCCATAACGTATTGGCGACCCTTTATCAACAAAAGTACATGGGAGAGGAGTTTTACACGAAAGGCTGGCTTTACGAAAATGGTGAGGAGAAACTTTACGAGAATGCCCGTATTGCGTTTAATAAAGGTCTGAACGATGTGGCGGGAGCGGGGCACCTGATCCAGTTTTTTTATATGCTTTTAGTCAAGTCCATGGGCGAATCAGGAGTAATCGAGTTTTATCGTCGATATCGGCAAATCAGTAATTCGGACAATTTTGTTGCCAGTGATCATCCGACAATGGACTTGCTGAGTAAGGTGGGTATCGATATCGGTAACGTCGATTTTTCCCCGGCCATGCAGTATGTCAAGGCTTTACCGTTGCAGCGTCAAGTAATCGAAAACAGCTATAGTTATGCATTCCCCGTTTTGTCGCTTTATTTGCTGGTTAAAGAAAGTAGCCTTAAATCGGTTCAGACCCAGTTGAAGCTAAGAAGTCCTTTGGATTTGGTCAGTTCTAAAGACCTGAGTGTAACCGGGTTAAAGTCGAGCGTGTCGTTTACATTTACTCCAGAGATTTATAGTAAGGTTTTGGGTAAGTGTATTTTAATAAGAGATTTGGTCGGGGGCGCTAGAATTGTAAAAGTTAACCACTCAACAGTTCTGGTTGATGATATTTCCGTTGGGGTTCATGCTGTGCAATTGCCTCCTGCTGGTGATGATTGGCCCAAAAATAATTATGTGGCAGTCACTGAGGTGGCAAGTAACTTTGACTGCTCGTATGCACGACGAAGTGCAAGTATTTTGGCCGATCAAACGATCGTGTTTAATGGTTTTTACGGAATTTTCTGCAGGCTTACCGTGCAGGTTTCAGCAGGGCGCCTGTTAGTTGATGTTGTTGGTAACGAACCGCATAACCTCTTTCCTGGTATGGTATATGCGCAGTTTGTGGTGAAAGACTCTGGTGGGGGGGTTGTATTTTCCCTTGAAATGTTTGGTGATAAAACAGAGTTGCTCTCCAAGAGTATTCCGATTGCACCGGGCTTTTCTATCGAGGTGTATCATAGGGAAGCGGTGGGTCTAAGTGTATCTAATAGTAAGCCCTCCGCAGTGATTGATACCGACGCAGAGATCAATTTCCTGGTTGTGACTGAGCAGGGGCTGGTAAACTCTAGATTGGCTACTGAAGCATGGAAAAATCTTAAGCAGGCAGTTGAAAGATGTGCTGCGACTTTTGAAGCGTCACCGCATCTTGCTCTTCATGATGACTATCCTATTAAACAGGATCTGCAGCGGGCGATTAATACGTTCGATCAACCCTTGCGGGGTGAGTTGTTGCGGAAATATCGCACCATTGGATTCACTAGACCGCCGATTACTCGTTATGCTAATGGTCTGGAATTTAGATGGACTTTCAAGGGTAACGCTGATCGCGTTGTGGGTTATATCAATGTTAACCGGGTATCGCGTAAAATTGATCTGGTTTTTTATGCGGTTGTCCCTCATGAGTCCTTTTCATCGGTTTACTTGGCGGTTGTGGTGAAGTCAAAAGAGGGTGAGTTGCTTTACCAGCGAGAACTTCGCGGGGATGTAGTAGGCCAGGTAAGCCAAGTGCAGTTACCCTTCCCGCCGGGAAGCGTAGTCAGTGTCATGCATAGAGAGCCGACGCGAAGCCCTATTATTAATAACGGCCAGTTCACTTTTTCCGTAGGGTGTGTGCAGCATGCCACAAACACCGAAGTGGTTGGGTTGGGCCTGGCCAGCTACTGGCCAGTGACGACGAGCGACATTGATGGAGCGGGAAATACTGTTGAAACAACCTAGACCTCAATGCGCATCCGCACTCGGCGCAGCCGGCGGCTGCACCTTGCGCATCAAGGGCACCATCGCCGTGGCGATGATGAAGCAGACCATGATCATCAGGAACGCATCACCGTAGGTTTGCGTTTGCGCTTCGCGGTAGGTCAGCGACCAGAGCTGATGCAGGCTCGCGGTGACACCCAGGTCGCCGCTCTGGCCGAGGGCGGCGAAGTTGTTGCCGACCTGGGACAGCCACTGGTTGAGCGCTTCGTTGGTGCTGTTGAGGTTTTCCGCCAACCGGGTGAAATGCAGGTTGGTGCGGTCATTGAGGATGGTCGCGCACGCGGCAATGCCGATGGCGCCGCCAAGGTTACGCATCAGGTTGAACAACCCCGAAGCATGCTTGAGTCGCGCCGGTGCCAGGCCGCCGAGGGTCAAGGTCACGGCGGGCGGGACCGCCAGTTGCTGGGCAATCCCGCGCAGGGCTTGCGGCAGCATCAGTTCCCTGGCCCCCCAGTCATGGGTAATCGGGCTGAAATCCCACATCGATAAAGCGAACAGGCCAAGGCCGGACATCATGATCCATCGCAGGTCGACGCGATTGGCCAGAAAGGCATACAGCGGAATCGCCATGATCTGGAACACGCCGGTGGAGAAAACCGCCAGACCAATGTCCAGCGCGCCATAACCACGGACCCGGCCGAGGAACAGCGGTGTCAGGTAGATGGTGGCGAACAGGCCGATGCCGGTGACGAACGAGAAGAAACAGCCGAGGGCGAAGTTGCGGTCTTTGAGGGCACGCAGGTCGACGATCGGGTTGGCCACGTGCAGGGTGCGGCCGATGAAGGCCAGGCCGGCCAGGCCGCTGATCCACGCGGTGGTCAGGATGGTGCGGTCGCTGAACCAGTTCCAGCGCGGGCCTTCTTCGAGGGTGTATTCCAGGCAGCCGAGGAACAGCGCCAGGAACACCATGCTCAGGTAGTCGGCGCCCTTGAGCAGCGACAGTTCCGGTTGATCAATCTTTACCAGCATCGGCACAGCCACGGCGACGAAAATCCCCGGCACCAGGTTGATGTAGAACAGCCAGTGCCAGGACGATATATCGGTGATCCAGCCACCGATCACCGGCCCCAGGGTGGGGGCCAGGGACGCGACCGCGCCGATGGTCGCGGCGGCGATCACCCGTTGTTTGCCAGTGAAGAAAACGAACGCCGTGGTGAACACCAGCGGGATCATCGAGCCGCCGAGAAAGCCTTGCAGGGCGCGGAAGGCGATCATGCTCTGGATGTTCCAGGCCGCGCCGCAGAGCAGGCTGGTCAGGGTGAAACCCACTGCCGACGCGCAAAATAACCAGCGTGTCGAGAACACTCGCGAAAGCCAACCCGACAGCGGAATCACGATGATTTCGGCGATCAGGTAACTGGTTTGCACCCAGGCGGTTTCGTCGGTGCCGGCGGAGAGCCCGCCGCCGATGTCGCGCAGCGATGCCGAGACGATCTGGATATCCAGCAGCGCAATGAACATGCCGATGCACATGCTGGCGAAGGCGAACACCTTGGTCGCCGTCGCCATGCTCGCGGCATTGAACGGTTGGGCCGGAGCGGCGAGGGCGCGGCTCATGGCGCGCTGGCCACGGCTGGGGTTTCAGGCTCCTTGCGCGTGTCCACTTCGGCGGTGACCGACAGGCCGGGACGCAGGTGGCCAAGCACGCTGTCGGCCGGGTCGAGGTGGATGCGTACCGGTACCCGCTGGACGATCTTGGTGAAGTTGCCGGTGGCGTTTTCCGGCGGCAATACGCTGAACTGCGAACCACTGGCCGGCGCCAGGCTGTCCAGGTGACCATGGAATTCCTGGCCGGAGAGCACGTCGGCACGGATGGTCACCCGTTGCCCGGGGACCATGTGCGCCAGTTGGTCCTCCTTGAAGTTGGCATCGACCCACAAGCCGCTGGACGGCACCACCGACAGCAGTTGCGAGCCGGCCTGGGCATAAGCGCCTGTGCGGGCGCGGCGGTTGCCGATCACGCCATCCACGGGAGCTTTCAATTCGGTGTAGCCGACGTTCAACTGCGCCAGGTCGCGTTCGGCTTTGGCTTGGATCAAGGCGGCGCGGGCCTGGCCGATCACGGCCTGTTGCAGTTGTTCGGTGGCGTCGAGATTGGCGAGCAGGGCTTCTTCCGCCGCGACCGCGCCTTCGGCCTTGGCCAGGTTGGCGCGGTAGTCCCGCGAATCGAGACGGATAAGTACGTCGCCGGCCTTGACCGGCTGATTGTCGGTCACCAGCACTTCTTCGATGTAACCCGCCACTTTCGGCCCGATCACCGTCACGTCGCCACCGATGTAGGCGTCGTCGGTTTCCTCGATGAACCGGCCATTGGTCCACCAGTGCGCGGCATACACGCCGGCCAGCACCAGCGCGGCGATGCCCAATGTCGGCAGGAGCAGGCGTTTGAGCAGCGGCTTGCGAGGGTTCACCAGGACGGCAAGGTCGGGCTCTACGGCGGGCATGCTGGTCATGAAGAGGTAACCTGTGGGTTTGATTACGCACGTAATATGACGCATGTCATATTTAGTCGCAAATGATTTTTGCTGCCGGCTGTCAGGTGTTCGTTTGGAGGAGGGGGCGGGTCGTGGATGGCGGTCGAAGCGGCGGCGCGGTGATGTTGACGGTTGAGACGGTCCTGTAGGAGCTGCCGCAGGCTGCGATCTTTTGACCTTGATTTTTTTAGATCAAAAGATCGCAGCCTCGTTTCACTCGACAGCTCCTACAGCTCCTACAGCTCCTACAGGTCCTACAGGTCCTACAGGGAGCAGGGGGGTCAGGCGCGTTCGAAGATCGCCGCGATCCCCTGGCCGCCGCCGATGCACATGGTCACCAGCGCGTAACGGCCGCCGGTGCGGTGCAGTTCGTGGATGGCCTTGGTGGCGATGATGGCGCCGGTCGCGCCCACCGGGTGACCCAGGGCGATGCCCGAGCCGTTCGGGTTGACCTTGGCCGGATCCAGATCCAGTTCCTGGCTGACCGCACAGGCTTGCGCCGCGAACGCGATGTTGGCTTCGACCACGTCCATGTCGGCGACGGTCAGGCCGGCGCGCTTGAGTGCCAGGCGGGTGGCCGGGATTGGGCCCAGGCCCATCAGTGTCGGTTCGACGCCGGCGTGGGCGTAGCTGACCAGGCGGGCGAGTGGGCGCAGGTTGTTGACCTGTACCGCCGCGCCGGTGGCCATGACCAGTGCCGCAGCACCGTCGTTCAGGCCGGAGGCGTTGCCGGCGGTGACCGAGCCGTCCTTCTTGAAGGCTGGCTTCATCGCCGCCAACTGTTCCAGGGACGTGGCGCGTGGATGCTCGTCGACGCTGAACAGCTTGGTGCCCTTGCGATCCGGAATCTCGACGGTCGCGATCTGATCAACGAAGTAGCCGTTGGCAATCGCATGGGCGGCGCGTTTCTGGTCTTCGAAAGCCAGGGTATCCTGCATTTCGCGGGTGATGCCGTTGCGTTCGGCGACGTTCTCCGCGGTGATGCCCATGTGGATGTTGTGGAACGGGTCATGCAGGATGCCCAGCATGTAGTCGACGGCCTGGACGTTGCCCATGCGCGCGCCCCAACGGGCGGATGGCAGCAGGTACGGCCCGCGGCTCATGGATTCGGCACCGGCGCCGACGGCGATGTCGGCATCGCCCAGCATCAGGGTCTGCGCCGCGCTGATGATCGCCTGCAGGCCGGAGCCGCAGAGGCGGTTGACGTTGTAGGCCGGGGTTTCTTTCGGGATGCCGGCGTTCATCGCGGCGACCCGGGAGATGTAGGCGTCGCGGGTTTCGGTCGGGATCACGTGGCCCATCACCAGGTGGCCGACGAGCGCCGGGTCCACGGCGGCGCGTTCCAGGGCGGCTTTCACTGCAGTGGTCGCGAGCTCGGCCGGTGGTACGTCCTTGAGGGAACCGCCGAAGGTGCCAATGGCGGTACGGGCGGCGCTGACGACGTAAATTTCCGGAGTGTTCATGGCTGTGTTCCTTTCGGTGGATTCTTATCTGTACTGCGATTGAGCAGGGCGTTCAAGGCCGTTTTCGCCTCGACGGTATTGAGGCGCTGGATGAACAGCAGGTTTTCTTCGCGCAAGGTGGCTTGCAGTTCGGCCATGCCGGCCTGGGTCATCAGTTGTCGGGACTGACGCAAGGCTTGCGGAGGCATGGCCAGGAAGCGCTGGGCGATCTTTTCTGCCGCGGCCAGGCATTGCTCGCCGTCATCGAAGGCTTCGTTGGCCAGGCCCCAGGCCACCGCCTCGTTGCCGTCGAGGCTGTCGCCCAACAGCAGCAAGCGCGCGGCGCGAGCCTGGCCCAGGCGGCGTGGCAGCAGCAGGCTGGCGCCGAACTCGGGGCACAGGCCCAGATTGACGAACGGCGTGCGCAACTTGGCGTTGCGGGTCACCAGCACCTGATCGCAATGCAGCAGCAGGGTGGTGCCGATGCCGATGGCCGGCCCGCACACCGCCGCAATCAAAGGCTTCTGCAGGTGGGTGACGGCGCGCATCAGGCGGAAGGCCGGGCTGTCCAGGTGCGTCGGCGGATCTTGCAGGAAGTCCACCAGGTCGTTGCCACTGGTAAAGCAGTTCGCACCACCGGTCACGATGATCACGCGAATTTCGTCGTTCTCGTCAGCCGCAAACAGCAGGTCGGCCAAGCGCGTGTACATGCCATTGGTCAACGCATTGAGCTTGTCCGGGCGATCGATGGTCAGTGTCAGCACGCCATCGTGATGGTCTTGCTTGATCAGGTCGGTCATTGCTGGCTCTTGCAGAGTCGGTTCGACGGCCACTTTAAGCGTCAGCTTAGCCCCACAGCTATGACAAAACGGGTCAACCGACCTGATGCTTTTTGCCATATCGCGCCGTCAAAGCCGCCCACACACCCATTCGGGGTATGGTGCGGTCCGGCGAATCCACCAATAGTAGGGTCATCCGCTCATCCAGAGCCGAACTCGCTTGATAAGGTGCATTTGCTATGGGCAAGACACTGCTTAAGGTGATTTCCAGTCTGTTTGTTGTACCCCTGACCCTGAGTGCCCACGCTGGCGAGGTGAACGACAGCAATACGCTGCGGCTGTACAACTGGGCGGACTACATCGGCGAGAAAACCCTGGCTGATTTCGAAAAGGCCACCGGCATCAAGGTGATCTACGACACCTTCGATGCCTATGAAACGGTGCAGGCCAAGTTGCTCACCGGCCACTCCGGTTACGACCTGATCGTGCTCAACGCGTCCCTCGCGCCGCCGTTGATCCAGGCCAAGGTGTTCCAGCCGCTGGATAAAAAGCTACTGCCGGGCTGGAGCAACCTGGACCCGAAAGTCCTGCAAGACCTGCAAGGGTTCGACCCGGGCCCGACCTATTCGGCGCCTTACACCTGGGGCAGCAACGGCATCACCTACAACGTCGACAAGATCAAGGAGCGCATGCCGGATGCGCCGATCGGCTCGCTGGCGATGATTTTCGATCCGAAGATCGTCTCGCGCTTCGCCGACTGCGGCGTGACCCTGGTCGATGCGCCCACCGAAGTGATCCCCCTGGCCCTCAAGTACCTGGGCCGCGATCCACGCAGCGCCAAGCCCGAGGACCTGAAGGCGGCGCAGGAACTGCTGCTGTCGGTGCGGCCGTACATCCGCAAGTTCGATTCGGTCAATTACCTGACCAGCCTGCCCAACGGTGATGTGTGCATGGCCATGACCTGGTCAGGCGACTACGCGACGGCCATGGCTCGCGCCGAAGAAGCCAAGCTGAACATCAACCTGTCCTATTTCATTCCCAAGGAAGGCTCGTTGATCTGGTTCGACAACATGTACATCCCGGCCGACGCGCCCCATGTCGCCAATGCCCACAAGTTTCTTGAATACCTGATGCAGCCGCAGGTGATGGCGGACGTCACCGACTACATCCATTACGCCAACAGCAACGCGGCAGCCACGCCATTGTTGAACGCCGATGTGCGCAACAACCCGGCGATTTACCCCGATGAAGCCACCCGCGAGCGTCTGTTCCCGCAGAAGACCCAGGACGCCAAGGACATGCGGGCCATGACCCGGGTCTGGAGCACCGTGAAAAGCGGCATCTGATTCGTTCGATCGTTAGTCAATCCGGTTAGAGGTTTTTATGGCGACGCCAACACGCAGCGTTTTTTCCCCCGCGGACGAGTCCCGGCTGGTCAAGGCCGACAAGGCCCACCATATGCACGGCTATCACGTGTTCGACGAACACGCCGAGCAAGGCTCGCTGAACATCGTTGCCGGTGACGGCGCCTATATCTACGACACCCAGGGCAACCGCTTTCTCGATGCCGTGGGCGGCATGTGGTGCACCAACATCGGCCTGGGCCGTGAGGAAATGGCCGAGGCCATCGCCGACCAGGTGCGGCAACTGGCCTATTCCAACCCGTTTTCCGACATGTCCAATAACGTCGCCATCGAGCTGTGCGAGAAACTCGCCAGCCTGGCCCCCGGCGACCTCGACCACGTGTTCCTGACTACCGGCGGCTCAACCGCCGTGGACACCGCGTACCGGCTGATCCAGTACTACCAGAACTGCCGTGGCAAACCGGAAAAGAAGCACGTCATCGCCCGTTTCAACGCGTACCACGGCTCCACCACCCTGACCATGTCGATCGGCAACAAGGCCGCCGACCGGGTGCCGGAGTTCGATTACGCCAACCCGCTGATCCACCACGTGTCCAACCCCAACCCCTACCGCGCGCCGGAGGGCATGGACGAGGCGCAGTTCCTCGAGTTCCTGGTCAAGGAGTTCGAAGACAAGATCCACTCGATCGGCGCCGACAAGGTCGCCGGCTTCTTCGCCGAGCCAGTGATGGGCTCAGGCGGGGTGATCATTCCGCCAAAGGGTTACCTCAAGCGCATGTGGGAAGTCTGCCAGCGCTACGACATCCTCTTTGTCGCCGACGAGGTGGTGACGTCGTTCGGGCGCCTGGGCAAGTTTTTCGCCTCTCTCGATGTCTTCGACGTGCAGCCTGACATCATCACCACCGCCAAGGGCCTGACCTCGGCCTACCTGCCGCTGGGGGCGTGCATCTTTTCCGACCGCATCTGGAAGGTCATCGCCGAGCCGGGCAAGAGCCGTTGCTTTACCCACGGCTTCACCTACAGCGGCCATCCGGTCTGCTGCACGGCGGCGCTGAAGAACATCGAGATCATCGAGCGGGAAAACCTGCTGGCCCACGTCGACGATGTCGGCGGCTACCTGGAACAGCGCCTGGCCACCTTGCGCGATCTGCCCCTGGTGGGTGATGTGCGCTGCCTGAAACTGATGGCGTGCGTGGAGTTCGTCGCCGACAAGCGCACCAAGGCGTTGTTCGCCGACGAGATCAACATCGGCGAGAAAATCCATGTGCGCGCCCAGGCCCGGGGATTGTTGGTGCGGCCGATCATGCACCTGAACGTGATGTCGCCGCCGCTGATCCTCACCTATCCCCAGGTCGATGAAATCGTCGAGATCCTGCGAGTTTGCATTCTCGAAGTGGCAGCCGAACTTGAGGCGAGCGGACAGTACGCCGGCCAATGATTTCGTCAGTCCGGCTGTTACCAAGGGGGTGTTCAGCCGCTAGACTGCGGGGCATGAGCAGACCAAACGACGATACGCTGATCGCGGTGCCCTTCGGGGCATTGCATAAATGGCATGGGGGCATGCGCGAGGCCTTCGCCCATGTCGATGAGCCTGACGCGCTGCAATACCTGGTGACGGCGTTGGGCCAACTGGTGTCCATCGAGTCGGTGATGATCAGTCTGGAGCGCAAGGACCGCGCACCGCAGTTGCTGCATCAGCGCGGCATTGCCCAGGAGTACCAGGTGTCGATCCTCGAGCGCTATTTTGCCGGGGGGTATCTGCTCGACCCGTTCTGCCTGGCGGTGGAGCAGGGCCTGGCGCAGGGTTTCTATCACCTTGCGGACATTGCGCCGGACAACTTCTTCGACAGTGACTACTACAAGACCTACTACCTGAAGGCGAACTGTTCGGAAGACAGCTACTACATCGTCGATACGGGCAATGACACGAAAATCTCCGTGAGCCTGTTTCAAGGTTTCGGCGGCGACTGCCTGGGCGTCGAGCAATTGAACCTGCTGCGCGCCGTCGAACCGCTGGTGCGAGAATTCATCAGCGAATTCAGCCGGCGTGGCCTGCAACGTAGCAGCAAGATCCAGGGCGATAACGATCAAGGCCTGCGCGATGATCTCAAGCATCGGGTGCAATCGGCGTTCGAGCAATTCGGTTGCGACCTGCTCACCGAACGCGAGCGGGAAGTGGCGCACATGGTGCTCAGGGGCCACTCGGTGAAATCCACGGCCAGCCAGATGAACATCTCCCCGGAAACCGTGCGCATGCACCGCAAGAATCTGTATCTGAAGCTGGAGGTGGGGTCGCAGTCGGAGTTGTTTGCGTTGTTTATCGAGTGGTTGCGCGGGCATTGAAAGTCAAAAGCTCGTCGGAACGCGGCCCGAACCACCTCAAACCCTGTGATTCATTCAAGGGTTCGAGTGATTGATGACATGACCCGGCTGCGCATACAAATCGATACCCAGTGCGTGAATCACTTTCAAAACCGTATGGAAGCGGGGTTTTGCGCCTGGAGCGAAGGCCTTGTACAGACTTTCGCGACCCATTCCGGAATCTTTGGCTACCTGTGTCATGCCACGCGCCTTTACCACGTACCCGATGGCACGAAGAAACTCCTCATTGTCACCATCCGCTAGCACCTGGGACAGGTATTCGCTGATGGCCTCATCGCTGTCGAGCAAAGTCGCCATGTCGAAAATCGTCAAAGTCTGGCTCATGGTTAAACCTCCTTTGCGCAAGCGCGTTCAATGCGACGAGCTATGGCAATCCTTGCCCGCAAATCACGGATTGAGGCGTGCCAGGCGCAGAAGATCGCTGTTTGCTGGACAAGATAATTCATTGCGCGACTGTATCCAAATGGATACGGCTGAACAGTCAGACATTTCTTGGATTGCCGATGATTTTTCCGAGGAATGAGAGGGACTGTGTGGTGATCAGTCTCCGTGTTTACGACCAACTTCAGAATGTCATAGCTGGCCACCAGCTCACCCGGCTGGTGTGTGACTTCCACATCCCACGCCACCCCCGCCTCGCGGGATGCCCCGCGAGCTTTTCTTGCGATGGTCGATCTTATTTAGACGGATCAATCCGATCCAGCGCCCGATTCACCGCCAGTTCGCCCAGTAGTCTGACCGGGGCAATGCCTGGCAGCGTATGACGATAGGTCTCCTTCGAAGGCACTGTGACTTTCACAAAGTAACGTGAGGGCCTTTTAACAAGCGCTCAGAAGCGTCCTACGCCTCAATCAGAAGCGTCCTATTTCCACCTCGACTGACTTCGTAAAAGCTTGCGAGCGTTGGCACGCGGATGGTTACAAAAATCCTCTGCTGCCTAAGCGACTGCCGGCCCTCCGATGCTGACAGTTTCGCTGCCTGATCCCCTTTCGTTACAAGGAACGTACACGCCATGGCAAAGTTGCTCGACTGGATTTTTGGACGCCACTACGACTCAACCACCCCCAGGTCCATGCCCCCGGTCGGGCCAACGCGCGAACCCCAACCCATATCCCCAACGACGGCCCCGAAAACCGACGGCTTGCCACCGCTGAAAAACTGGTGCCACCCATTCAAGGACACGCGCACCCCGTTGCAGCAGTTGACCCACCTGGCCAACGCCAACGCCGGTTACTACCCCTTGGGGCGCAATGGCCTGTGGCACGGCGGCGTGCATTTCGACAGCGGTACCGCCGTGGGCCTGAAGCAATCCAGCGTGCACTGCCTGGCCGACGGCGAAGTGGTGGCTTACCGCATTGATACGTACTCGCCGACAACGACGTACTTCGTCAATGAAGAAGTTGAAAAAACCTTCTCGCGCAACTTCGTGCTGGTCCGCCACCACCTGCAGCCGCCGACGATCCAGGACAGCACGGAGACGCCGCCGAGCCTGATCTTCTACAGCCTGTACATGCACCTGCAGGATTGGGTGATGTATGACGAGGATCCGACCCTCGCGCGCCCCGGATTCTGGCCCGAAGTGCACCGGGTCAAGGCCACGGCAAACGATCCACATCCCGACGATCCCGAACAACGCGGCCTGCACGTTTACTACCGCCCCCGGTCCGGCAAGGTCGCCGACTTCCTGCCCCGCGGCGTCGAGGTGGTCATCAGCGGCCAGGGCGATTACCGCCGCCTGAAAAACCGCCTGGGCCCGGCCAGCCTGAGCAACGACGACGGTTCTCTGCGCGGTTATATCGCCTCCCGATATCTGCAGTCGCAGGTGGGTGGCGAGCATCGCATCGAAACGAGGGGAGACGAGCTCAACGTGCGTCCCGAAGCGAGCCTGCGCAACGAGGCAATCAGTAAGCTGCCCGATGGCACGATCGTCACCGTCAGCGGTGAAGGCGATTTTCGCAAACTGGAACGGCTCCCCCAGTACGTACAGTTCGCGGGGCTTCAAAGCGTACTGGAACCGCTGGCGACGGACCGGATCGTGGTCCTCGACACCCCCGTCGCGATCAAGGCTGGAGACTTGATCGGTCACGTCGGCCTGTATCAGGACGGTGGCGCGAGTCAGCCGGAAAAGAAGCTGCACCTGGAAACGTTCAGCGGTGATGACGTCGAGGCGTTCATCGACGCCAGTCGGGTTTGGGCCGATCGCCTGCCGGAAAAAGACCGAACCTGGCTCAAACTCGCCAAGGGCACTCCTGTGGTGCCGCCTGAAGGCAATATCACCGCTGCGAAACTACAGGTGGCGAGTGCTTCCAGCCCACTCAGTGCTGCCGACTTGCTGGTCCCCAAGAAGTTGCTCGATGATCTGCCAGCAGACCGAAAAATCCAGGTACCCGCGACCCCGACGCGCAAAGCCCGCACTTGGTATCGCCTGGAAAATTTGCTGCACGACGCCAACCACAATCTTCTCGATGGTTGGGTCTGTGAAGAGCCAGGTGTAACAACCTGGGTCAATCCGTGGGTTTGGGAAGGCTACGACGTCATCATCGACTACAGCCGACCCAAACACTTGATGGCCTCTTTTCTCAGCGCAGTCGCCCGTTTCACCGAAGCACAGCGCGAGCGTTATCGGCCCATTGCCGAAAAAGACGACAAGGGCCCGATGAAAAGCCGCTTGTACGAGATCATCGATCGCAATCGCGACGGCAAGATGACAGCCACTGAATTGCAGGCAGCTCTTGAACTGCCGGCTCATGCGCAGTCGATTTCGCAGATGATCCTGTACAAGGAAAGCGAGTGGTTTCACCAGCCGAAAATATGGGACGCATTGGATGAGTTGCTAGGCCATAGCGGCTCTACGCCGCACTTGAACTGGTTGGCGGAGAAGCAGCGGATTGCAGAGATGGGGTGGTGGAAGGAAGTCACGGAGCAGGTGGGGCTGCCTTCTTGGGGGAGTGCGTATCACTTTCATCCCGTTGGGATGATGGGTCACTTCTCGAACAGTGAAAACGGAATACTGAACTGCAAAATATGCGGCGTAACGCTCAAATTAACGAAAGATTTTTTGAGCGAAATATGCGGTTATGAAGTGGACCCGCTTTTCATCAATGCAATGGTCGAAGCATCTAAAAGCCTGTTCAATAAATACGGAGTAGATAGCTGTGAGCAAGTCACGCATCTGCTAGCGCAAGCAAAGAAGGAGACTGGCGGATTTGTACATTTTCGAGAGTCCTTGAACTATTCTAGGCGCACATACACTGCCGCCAAACTTTATAGATTATCTCCAACTGTTATCAACGCGGGATTTTCTAGAAAAGGGCTCTCCTTCACAAGCGATGAAGAAAAACTTGGTTGGATAGATGAACACCTTATAGGCAACGATGCAGCTTACGGCCTACATTGTTACGGCAATGCTAATCAGCCAGGAAAAGATTTTAGGGGGCGAGGATTGATCCATCTCACTCATTATGAAACCTACAAGAAATGCGCCAAAGACACAGGTCTGCCGATTGACTCTAATCCAGAGCTCTTGGAGAAAGATTTCTCTGTTGCCATAGAAACAGCACTGTGGTTCTGGAAGGTAAGGCGTATAGCAGCGATTGCTGAAGATCCTTCCCTGAATGGGGACGTCAGCGTTACTGCAGTGACTCGCCCCATAAACATCGGATTGGCAGGTTTGTCCGAGCGACAAAAATACAAGCAGGAGATCACTAAAGAATTTAATACTCATTTTGATAGTCGGTGTAAAAGAAATGATTAAGTTAATTATATTTTTTGTTTGCTTGCTTGGGTCAACGGCAAAGGCGGGTGATGAAGGGTGCAGCGGTATTGGCCTTCGGAAAGCTTATAGCGCTATGGATGTGCACGGAGTGAAAGCATGCTTTCTCTACACAAAAGCAGATGTGCAAACTGAAGGGCAGTTGTCCCGTGATCCCGATGAAATATCCATCTTCTCGGTTATTCCACCTGAAAGTCCAAAGCTTGTTTATAAGTTTCCATATGCGGGCACGAAAGGAGAAATCACCGAAGCTTTTTTCCTTCCAGTTGCTGGGGTGGACGAGGAAATGCTCTTCGTTATACATCGAATGGAAGCGCCAAGATCGTGGGATTCGATAAGTGACATCTATAATGTTAGCGCTTTTAGGTGGGAGAGTGGGGCTCTACATCTGGATCAAAAGCGTACACGTTTTTTTGATTTGGGTGGGGATACTATCGATGAGCAGGGGCGATCAACGTTTGCATATCCTTACAAAGATAAAAAAAGTGTAGAGGCGGCGATTAGTTCGCCATTGTTTTACAGCGTCATCGCTGACAACAAAATCACAGGCACCATTCTGGAGAAAACATTTCTTCATGATGGTGATTCCGAACCGTTACCGCAAAATTCTAGCAAGATGTATTTAATAAAGGGGGACAGGGTTGTAGTGGAGGATTCGATGGCCGGATGGTGCAGGGTTTCATACCAAGCAAAAGTAAAGATAATTAAGAAGTGGGCGCAGTGCAAGTCAATAAACTTTTCGGCGAGTTAGGTGAAATCATGGCAATCAGACTGGATAAAATACCTCCTCTCGCTTTGCGCCCTCAACGACCACGATTTTTACTTTGGCTCGGCCTGTTGTTGCTGTTTTGTTTGCTGGGCACAGGAGGGGCACTGGTGTTCGGCGATGAAAAGCTACCCGAGCGGCCTTTGGATTTCTGGCGTGAAGCCTTGAGCATTCCACTCCTGGCTTGGTGCGTGCTGGGTTTCGGGCGAGTGCTGTTGCACGTCGGCGAACAAGGTGCTGCCGATGGTTGGGATGAAGCTCGCGAGGAAGACATTAGCCGCAAGATTCGTCTGGGGCGTCGCTCGCAACAGGTGTTGGCAGTGAGTTTGCAGACTGCGCTTCGAGAGCCTGGGGATGATCCGGCAATACAACTGGAGGCTCTGTTGAGTGGGACGATGGCGCTGCAGTCACAAGCGTCCAGAATGGATGGAGCAACGCTGCGCCATAGTTGTTTATCCTGCGACGCGGATGAAAATCCGGAAGCAATATTGCTGAGTATCTGGGCGCAGACGCTCGCCGACCTGGTGCCCACTTTGGCGCAGTTGCCGGACGATCAACCGCTGGCCCTGTTGCTGGACGTCGACAGCGGTTTGCCGGAGAACCAATGGCGCCGAGTCTGGCGACAGGCATGGCGCGAATCCGGTATTCGCCAGCCCGTTACCCCTGTCGACGGGAGCGGTCTGGCTGCACTGGACCGGTGGCTCGACCAGCGTATTGAGGATCGGGCGATGCTGATGGTGTTGGCCGTGCAGTTTGCGCCGCTGCAGCCTGAGCGCACGGCGGAAGCCGCCGTCGGCTTGTTGTTTGGCAACCGTCTGACGCAAACCACATTAGCGCCGATAGCCTATCTTCATCGCCCGGAGCAGGAGCGCAAGCCCACCTCCGATGCTCTGCTTTACGCTACGCGCCAGGCCCTTGATTGGGTACCGCTTGAATCAACATCAATCGAGCGGGTTTGGCGAGTGGGTATTGACGTGCAACGGGCTGTCGCTGTCGCGAGCGTATTGAGTAAGGTCCCCATGTCTGTCAATAAGACGGGGTTGAGCGACCTGGATGCAATGTTGGGTCATCCAGGCTGCGCGTCACCTTGGGTGGCCATCGCGGCTGGGACGCAGGCGATTGCGCGTGGTGGTGGACCGCAATTCATCTTCAGTGGCGGGGGTGCAGCTGGGCTGTGGGGTACGGTGTTAATGCCGGTATCAGCACTTTTGAAATAGTTCTGGCGGAGAGCTCTACCGTCAGCCAGATGAACATCTCACCGGAAACCGTGCGCATGCACCGCAAGAATCTGTATCTGAAGCTGGAGGTGGGGTCGCAGTCGGAGTTGTTTGCGTTGTTTATCGAGTGGTTGCGCGGGCACTGAGTCTGGCGGTTGACCACAGACCGTGGGCCGCCGAGATCCAATGTGGGAGCGGGCTTGCTCGCGAATACGGACTGACATTCAACATTACTGTTGACTGATACAGCGCATTCGCGAGCAAGCCCGCTCCCACATTGGTTTCTGATTGACCTCAAGATCTGTGGTCAACCAAAAGCCGACGACCGCGTGTACTTCATCGATTGCCCAGTTGGGTGAAGCGGAGAAGGACGGCAAGGTCGTCACCCCAATGCACCTGGACGCCGAGTGATGGGCAAACACTGCAATTAAACAACACACATACCAATGTGGGAGCCAGCCTGCTGGCGATAGCGCTGTAACAGTCAACATAGGCGTTGGATGTCACACCGCTATCGCCAGCAGGCTAGCTCCCACAGTTGTTTTGCCTAGACCGAAATAGAGGCCCCGACACGAATGCCGGGGCCTGTAATGACCACATCCTTGTGCCCTGTTTTTGATCAATCCTCGCGCTTGACCACCAGCGTCAGAATGTCATAGCTGGCCACCAGCTCACCCAACTGGTTGGTCACTTCCACATCCCACGCCACCACCCCTTGCGGAATGCCTTGCGGGCTCTTCTTGCCCTGGTCGATCTTGCGTTTGCAGGTCAGGCGCGCCTGGATGGTGTCGCCGATGCCCACCGGGTTGATGAAGCGCAGGGTGTCCAGGCCGTAGTTGGCCAGGACCGGGCCGACGCCAGGGGATACGAACAGCCCGGCCGCCGCCGACAGCACGAAGTAACCGTGGGCGATGCGCTTGCCGAACTGCGATTCCTTGGCGGCGATGTCATCGAAGTGCATGTAGAAGTGATCGCCCGACAGGCAGCCGAAGTTCACCAGGTCCGCTTCGGTGACGGTGCGACGGTGAGTCAGCAGCGACTCGCCGATCTGCAGGTCCTGGAAGTAGCGACGGAACGGGTGCACCTCGGTTTCGATGACCTTGGCGCCGCGCACGTATTCGCCGGTGACCGCTGCCAGCATGGTCGGCGAGCCTTGTACCGCCGCGCGTTGCAGGTAGTGCTTCACTGCGCGCAGGCCGCCGAGTTCTTCACCGCCGCCGGCGCGACCCGGGCCGCCGTGCTTGAGTTGCGGCAGCGGCGAGCCGTGGCCGGTGGATTCGCCGGCGCAGTGGCGATCCAGTACCAGCAGACGCCCATGCAACGCAGCCGCCACCGGAATGGCCTTGGCGGCGATCTGCGGGTCCTTGGTCACCAGGCTGGCGACCAGGCTGCCCTTGCCGCGCGCGGCCAGGGCCAGTGCTTCGTCCAGGTCGTCGTAGACCATCAGGGTGCTGACCGGGCCGAACGCTTCGATGTCGTGGGCACCGCCTTCGGCGTGCGGGTCGCGGGCTTGCAGCAGGGTCGGGGCGAAGAACGCGCCCTTGTCGACATTCTCGCCACGCGGTTCGAAACCGTCGCGGGCGCCGAACAGCATGTCGCTGCTCTGCAAGAGGGCTTCCAGGCGTTCGGCCACGTCTTTCTGCTGGTCGTGGGAGGCCAGCGCACCCATGCGCACACCTTCCACTGACGGGTCGCCGACCACGACTTTGGCCAGGCGATCACGCAGGCGGGTAGCAACGGCGTCGATGTGCTTGGCCGGGACGATGGCGCGGCGGATGGCGGTGCATTTCTGCCCGGCCTTGGTGGTCATTTCCCGGGCGACTTCCTTGATGAACAGCTCGAACTCTTCGTCGTCCGGGGTGACGTCCGGGGCGAGAATCGCGCAGTTCAGCGAGTCGGCTTCTGCGGTGAACGGCACCGAGTTGCGGATCAGGTTCGGGTTGACCCGCAGCTTGGCCGCGGTGTCGGCGGAACCGGTGAAGGTCACCACGTCCTGGCCTTGCAGGCGGTCGAGCAGGTCGCCGGTGCCGCCGATGATCAGTTGCAGGCTGCCCGCCGGGAGCAGGCCGGATTCGTCCATCAGGCGCACCACGGCTTCGGTCAGGTAGCTGGTGGCGCTGGCCGGTTTGACGATGCATGGCATGCCGGCGAGGAAGCTCGGGGCGAATTTTTCCAGCATGCCCCAGATCGGGAAGTTGAAGGCATTGATGTGCACGGCCACGCCGCCGCGCGGCACCAGGATGTGGGTGCCGGCGAAGGTGCCCATTTTGCTCAGCTGCAGCGCCGGGCCTTCGTGCACCACGTTACCCGACGGCAGCTCCCGCGCACCAAGGCTGGCGTAGGTGAACAGGGTGCTGTTGCCACCCTCGATGTCGATCCAGCTGTCGGCACGGGTCGCGCCGCTGTGGTGGGAAGTCGCGTAGAGCTGTTCCTTGCGTTCGCTCAGGTACAGGGCCAGGGCCTTGAGGCGCTGGGCGCGTTGCTGGAAGTCCAGCGCCATCAGGCCGCTGACGCCTTGGCGGCGACCGTGTTCGATGGCTTCTGCGAAGTCCGGACGCTCTTCATGGGTACGGAAGATTTCATGGCCATCGAGGGCACTGCGCAAGACTTGTGCGCCGTGTTGGCCGATCCAGCGACCGGCGATGAAGCTCTGCAGGGTCGGGGCATGCAGTGTAGGTGAGGAGGACATCACGATTGCTCCTGATTGTGAAAAGTCTGGGTGCGGTCGCGACCGCACCCTTGCGGAATTACCAAAGCGCCAGGGTGTAACCGACGATCAATCGGTTCTCATCGAGGGCGGTCGTCAGGCCATTGCCGGAGCGGAAGGTCACGTTGCGCCAGCGCAGGCTGACGTTCTTCAACACACCGCTCTGGATGACGTAGCTGATATCGGTGTCGCGTTCCCATTCGCGCCCGTTGTCGACGGTGCCTGCCTTGACGTGGCGACCATCGGTGTAGCGGGTCATGAAGGTCAGGCCGGGAATGCCTTGGGCGGCGAAGTCATAGTCGTAGCGCAGCTGCCAGGAATCTTCCTCGGCGCGGGTAAAGGTATTGAAGGTCACCAGGTTGACCACGTACGGATCGCCGCCGTTGAGGAACGGAAAGGCGCTGTCGCCGGACAACTGCTGGTAGGCGGCACTGACCTTGTGGGCACCCTGGGATACGGTGAACATGCCGTTGAAGTTGCGGTTGTCGATGCGTCCGGCCTTTTCCGCGCCGTCGCCGCGGCTGTCGAAATAACGCAGGTCGCTGCGCAGGTTGAAACCGTTGCCCAGTGGTTGCGTATGCACCAGTCCGGCGAATTGCTGCCGATAGATCTGCTCGAGCTTGCCGTAGTAGTAGCTCACATTCAGTTGCGGGCTGAATGCGTAGCTGCCGCCGCCGAAGTCGAAGTGATCGCTGCTGGCGGCGGCGTAGCCGATGTCGTCGTTGCTGGAGGAGTCGCGCAGGTTGGCCTTGGTCAGGCGTCCGGCGTTCAGCGTCAGGCCGTCGATTTCCTGGCTGGTCAGCAATCCACCTTCAAAGGTCGAACCCAGCAGGCGGGTGTCGTTGTAAGTTGCCACGGGCAACAAGGGTTGCAGGGTGCCGAGCTTCAACAGGCTTTTCGACACGCGCAGTTTGCCGGTCAGGCCCAGTTCGCTGTAGTCGTCGTCGGGTTCATGGCTCTGCGGGCCAAAGGGCAGCAGGCCAGTGCCACGGCGATCCGGGCTGGAGTCGAGCTTGATCCCCAACTCGCCCAGGGCGTCGAGACCGAATCCGAAGGTGCCGTCGGTGAACCCGGATTCGACACGCGCCGTGAAGCCCTGGGCCCATTCTTCGGCCTTGGCTTGCGGCGCGTTGTCCTGGCGGAAATCGCGGTTGAGGTAGAGGTTGCGCATTTCAATACGGGCCTTGCTGTCGCCGATGAAGTCGGCCATGGCGCTTGGCGCGAACAGGGGTAGACTCAATGCGGCGGCCAGGGAAAACAGTGATTCACAAGGTGCGTTACGTGCGGGCTTCATTATTTTTATTCCCTGCCAATATTCAGTGTTTGCTGGCGCCAGAGGCACCGATACCGGTCATCGAGCGGATGAACTGCGCCAGATAACGGCCGCGCTCAAGGGCTGCACGGGGCGAGGTGTCGGTGACGGAAAACAGCCAAGCACTGAAGAACGCGAGGCTCATGGAAAACAGCGCCGGGTTGGAGTACGGGAACAGCGCCTTGTCGTGATGCATCACGTTGACCCACACCGCCGGGCTCAGCACCAGCAGGACAATCGCCGAGACCAGTCCGGACAGGCTGCCGACGACGGCGCCGCGGGTGGTCAGGCCTTTCCAGTACATCGAAAGGAACAGCACCGGGAAATTCACCGACGCGGCGATGGCCAGCACCAGGCCCGAGAGGAAGGCGATGTTCTGCGACTCGAACAGCAGGCCGAGGATGATCGCCAGCACACCGATGCACAGGGTGGCGATACGCGATACGCGCATTTCCTGCTGTTCCGTGGCCTGGCCTTTGCGCATCACGCAGGCATACAGGTCATGGGACACCGCCGAGGCGCCGGACAGTGCCAGTCCGGCAACCACCGCCAGGATGGTGGCGAAGGCAACCGCCGAGATGAAGCCGAGGAACAGGTTGCCGCCCACGGCCTGGGCCAGGTGCACGGCGATCATGTTGCCGCCGCCGATGATCGCGCCGCTGGCGTCACGGAATGCCGGATCGGTGCCGACCATGACGATGGCGCCAAAGCCGACGATGATCAGCAGCAAGTAGAAGTAGCCGATGAAACCGGTGGCGTAGAACACGCTTTTACGCGCTTCCTTGGCATCGCTGACGGTGAAGAAACGCATCAGGATGTGCGGCAGGCCGGCGGTGCCGAACATCATGCCCAGCCCCAGGGAAATCGCATCGATCGGGTTGGACAGCAAGCCGCCGGGGGCCATGATCGCGTTGCCCTTGGCATGCACGGCGGTGGCGCCGGCAAACATCGCTTCAGTGCTGAAACCGAAATGCTTGAGCACCATGAACGCCATGAAGCTGGTGCCGAACAACAGCATCACGGCCTTGATGATCTGCACCCAGGTGGTGGCGAGCATGCCGCCGAAGGTCACGTAGAACACCATCAATACGCCGACCAGCATGACGGCGTAGAGGTAGTCGATGCCGAACAGCAACTCGATCAGCTTGCCGGCGCCGACCATCTGCGCCACCAGGTACATCAGGGCTACGGTCAGGGTGCCGAACGCCGAAGTCAGGCGCACCGGCGTCTGTTCCAGGCGGTAGGAAACCACGTCGGCAAAGGTGTACTTGCCGAGGTTGCGCAGGCGTTCGGCGATCAGGAACAGGATGATCGGCCAGCCGGCCAATACGCCCAGTGCGTAGAGCAGGCCGTCGTAGCCATTGAGGAACATCATCGCGGAAATGCCGAGGAACGAGGCTGCCGAGATCATGTCACCGGCAATCGCCAGACCGTTCTGGAAACCGGTCATGCCGCCGCCGGCCGTGTAGAAGTCGCTGGCGGAACGGGTGCGCAGGGCAGCCCAGCGTGTCACGCCAAGGGTGAACAGGACGAACACCATGAACATGCCGATGGCGTTCCAGTTCAATGGTCGGGAAGCGCCGTCGGCGGCCACTGCCAAATCAGTGACCACCGCCAGCGGCAGAAGGAACAACGCAAGAAGACGGCTCATCGGGCGCACTCCTGCTTGAGTTTTTCATTCAGCGGGTCGATCACGTTGTTGGCGCGATAGACATAGAACCCCGTCAGCGCAAAGGCCAGCCCGACGATGACGACACCCACCAGCATGCCCACGGTGGTCACGCCGCCGCTCAGGGATTGGCCGAGGGTAGAAGGGGAGAAAGCCACCAGCAGCACGAAGCCGTAATAGATCACCAGCATGGCCAGACTCAGTGACCAGTACAGTTTCTGTTTGCGGCGCACCAGCTGGATGAAATCCGGGTGCTGGCGGATGAGTTCTATTTCCTGGGGTGTCATGACGCGCGCTCCTTTGTTGTTTTTGTTTTGGGTGAAACAGTGTGTTCGGGTCGATCACCGGTCCCCCTGTAGGAGCTGGCTTGCCAGCGAAGGCGGCCTGAAAACATACAGTGATCTCAAGGGCCTCTTCGCTGGCAAGCCTGCTCCTACAGGGTTTTGCGTTGTTTCAGAGCTGGTCGAAATCCAGCACCACCTTGTCGCTGATCGGGAAGGCCTGGCACGACAGCACATAACCGGCGGCCACCTCGTAGTCTTCCAGGGCGTGGTTGCTGTCCATTTCCACTTCGCCTTCGACGACCTTGCACTTGCAGGTCGAGCACACGCCGGCCTTGCACGAGTAGGGCAGTTCGGCGCCCTGGGCGTTGCCGGCGTCGAGGATGCTCTGGCTGTTGCGCGGCAGGTCGAAGGCCAGGGCGCGGCCGTCGCTGATCACGGTGATCTGGCTGACTGCTGCATCCACCTGGCGCGCCGCTTCGCGGGCCTCGCGTTTCTGCTGGCTGCCAGCAGCGGCGAAGAGTTCGAAGTGGATTCGCTCGGGCGCCATATCCTTGGCCTTGAGGCTGTCGCGCACGGTTTCGGTCATTTCCTGCGGGCCGCAGATGAAAGCGGTGTCGAGGGCCTTGACGTCGAGCCAGCGGCTGAACAGTTGCTCGCATTTCTCGGCGTTGATCCGGCCGTTGTACAGGTCGACATCCTGCTGCTCGCGGCTGAACACGAAGATCAGGTTCAAGCGCTGCAGGTAGCGGTTCTTCAGGTCTTCCAGCTGTTCGCGGAACAGGGCGCCGGAGCTGGAGCGGTTGCCGTACAGCACGGTGACGCGGCTGTTGGGCTCGGTTTGCAGGGTGGTCTTGATGATCGACAGGATCGGCGTGATGCCGCTGCCGGCCGCGACCGCCAGGTAGTTGCCGTGGCGAGCGGGGTCGAGTTCCACGCTGAAATGCCCGGCGGGCGGCATCACTTCCAGGCTGTGCCCGGCCTTGAGCTGTTCGTTGGCAAACGCGGAAAAGCGTCCACCGGCCACACGCTTGATGGCGACACGCAGTTCACCGTCGTTGACACCGGTGCAGATCGAATAGGAGCGGCGCACTTCTTCGCCGTCCAGTTGGGTACGCATCACCAGGTGCTGGCCCTGGGTGTAATGAAAGCTGTCTTGCAGATCCTGCGGAATCTCGAAGGCGATGGACACCGCATCACGGGTCTCGGTGCGCACATCCTTGATGGTCAGGCTGTGAAATTTGCTCATTGTTGTTCTCCAGCTGGGTCGGCCGATTCGCCGCTCAGATGCACTTGAAATAGTCGAACGGTTCCCGGCAATCGACGCAGCGGTACAGCGCCTTGCACGCGGTGGAACCAAACTCGCTGAGCACCTCGGTGTGGGCGCTGCCGCATTGCGGGCAAAGAACCAGCGGGCTCTCGCCTTGCAGGCTGCGTTTGCTGGTGCTGCCTTCGGGCGGCGCGATGCCGTAGGCGCGCAGGCGTTCGCGGCCGCTGGCGCTGATCCAGTCGGTGGTCCAGGCCGGGGTCAATTTGCGCTCAAGTTGCGGCGCCTTGAATCCGGCGAGTTCCAGCGCCTGGCGGATATCGCCCTCGATCACTTCGGTGGCCGGACAGCCGGAGTAGGTCGGCGTGACCACCACGTGAAGGTGGCCGGCCTGCCAATCCAGGTCGCGGACGATGCCGAGGTCGACGACGCTGACCACCGGCACTTCCGGGTCCATGACTTCGGCCAGGATCGCCCACGCAGCGGCCAGGTCGGTCGGTTGAGCCGGCCGGGCGCCGAGGTCGCTGGCGATCAGCTCACCAGGTTGCATCGGGGTACGCTCGTGGCAGGAACTGCATTTCGGCCAGCAGGATGCCCAGGTGTTCGGTGTGCAGGCCCTTGCGTGCGTTCAGATAGAAATAGCTTGGCGCGGCCGGCACGGGCAGGGTGGCGCTGGTGAAGATCTGGTTGACCTTGGCTTGCCACTGGGTGGCGATGCTGGCGATGTCCGGAGTGATGCCGGCTTCGCACAGGCGCAGCTCGCTGTCATCGGCCGCGATCAGTTCCACGGTGAAGCGCCAGACTTCGGGGATGGCCGCGAGCATGCGCTGGTGGCTTTCCTCGGTGCCGTCACCCATGCGCTCGATCCATTCGCCGGAGCGGCGCAGGTGATAGGTCACTTCCTTCACGGCCTTGGCAGCGATCCCGGCAATGCGTTCGTCGCTGGACTGGCTCAGGCCCTGCAACACCGGCAAATGCCAGGCGTCATAGAGGAACTGCTTGAGCATGGTCACCGCGAAGTCGCCGTTGGGTTGTTCCACCAGCAGCAGGTTGCGATAGGCGCGCTCGTCGCGGCGGAACGCCAGGTGATCGGCGTCACGGCCGTCGTCCAGCAGTTCGGCGGCGTAGTCCAGCCAGTTGCGCGCCTGGCCCACCAGGTCGAGGCCGACGTTCATCAGCGCCAACTCTTCTTCCAGCGCTGGCGCCTTGCCGCACCACTGGCACAGGCGCTGGCCCTGGATCAGGGCGCTGTCGCCGAGGCGCAGCAGGTATTCGATCAGATCAGTCTTGTTGTTCATGGTCGACCTCACATGTGCCCGACTTCGGCCGGCAGCTCGTAGAAGCTGGCGTGGCGGTAGACCTTGTCGTCCGACGGATCGAACAGCGGGTCTTTTTCATCCGGCGAAGAAGCGGTGATCAACGCGGAAGGCACCACCCACAGGCTCACGCCTTCGCTGCGACGGGTGTACAGCTCACGCGCGTTCTCGATGGCCATGGTGGTGTCGGCGGCATGCACGCTGCCGACGTGTTTGTGGTTGAGGCCGTGCTTGCTGCGCACGAAGACTTCGAAGAGGGTCCACTCGGACATTTCAATTACTCCACATCTGTTCGGTTTTTTGCTGACGGGGCTGAAGATCAAAAGATCGCAGCCTTCGGCAGCTCCTACATGGGATCACCGGCTCCTGTAGGAGCTGGCGCAGCCTGCGATCGTTTGGCGGCATGGGAGTCGCCGAAGATCAAGATCATCAAACGGGCCGGATCAGGCGGCGTTCTTGTTTTGTTTTTTGCGGGCGTGGGCGACGGCGGCTTCACGAACCCAGGCGCCGTCTTCGATCGCCTTGCGGCGGGTGGCGACGCGTTCGGTGTTGCACGGGCCGTTGCCCTTGAGCACTTCGTAGAATTCGCTCCACTGGATTTCGCCGAAGTCGTAGTGGCCGCGTTCGGCGTTCCACGCAAGGTCCGGATCGGGGCAAGTGCAGCCCAGCAGTTCCAGCTGCGGGATGGTCTGGTCGATGAAGCGCTGGCGCAGTTCGTCGTTGCTCTGGCGCTTGATTTTCCAGGCCATGGACTGCGCGCTGTTCGGCGAGTGTTCGTCGCTCGGGCCGAACATCATCAGCGACGGCCACCACAGGCGGTTGATCGCGTCCTGGACCATGTCTTTTTGCGCCTGGGTACCGTGACGCATCATGGTCAGGAGAATTTCGTAGCCCTGGCGCTGGTGGAAGCTCTCTTCCTTGCAGATGCGCACCATGGCCCGGGAGTAGGGGCCGTAGGAGGTGCGCTGCAGCACCACCTGGTTGACGATCGCCGCGCCATCCACCAGCCAGCCCACCGCGCCCATATCGGCCCAGTTCAGCGTCGGGTAATTGAAGATGCTCGAGTACTTGGCCTTGCCGCTGTGCAGCTTGGCGATTTCTTCATCACGGTCGGCACCCAGGGTTTCCATGGCGCTGTACAGGTACAGGCCGTGACCGGCTTCGTCCTGGATCTTGGCCATCAATTGCAGTTTGCGTTTGAGGCTTGGCGCGCGGGTGACCCAGTTGCCTTCCGGGAGCATGCCGACGATTTCGGAGTGGGCGTGCTGGGAAATCTGCCGGATCAGGGTCTGGCGGTAGGCATCTGGCATCCAGTTCTTCGCTTCGATCTTGATTTCTGAATCGATTTTTTCCTGGAAGGCGCGTTCCTGTTCGGACATCTCCGAGAGGTCTTTTATGCGCTTTACGCCTGTTTCTACGAGCTGTGCGTACATGGGGGGTCTCCCGCCGTGAATCTGTTGAAGGCATGGAGAACTTTATAAGCGATACAGAATTTAATATCAAACATAAAATGACGTGTCGTATTTATTTTTGTATCGCTTTCAGGTTGAGCGGTCCTTCATGAAACACCGTTCCCCTGTAGGAGCTGGCTTGCCAGCGAAAGCGGTGGCTCAGTTGGCAAATTTATCGACTGGACGCATGCCTTCGCTGGCAAGCCAGCTCCTACAGAGAGGGGTGTCTGTTTTTCATGAAAAAAACCCAAAAAAAAGCCCCGCAAAAGCGGGGCCATAAGGGGTGCAGCAGTCATGCTTTAGGGCGTTTGTCCAATACGTGGCAAGCCTTGCCCTCGGAACGCTTGATCGAGTGGAACGGCTGCAACACGATCCGCGAACTGATCCCGATATACGTCTTGATGTGCTTGCTCAACTCCCCGCAAATAGCCTTCTGCTGTTCATCGCTCAGGTGCTGATGTTCGGCCTTCAACTCGACGTGCACGTCCACGCTGTCCAGGTTGCCATTGCGATACAGATGAATCTCATAGCACTCGGCAAGTTGTTTGACTTTGAGCACCTGCTCCTCGATCTGCGTCGGGAACACGTTGACTCCGCGGATGATCAGCATGTCATCGCTGCGCCCGGTGATCTTGTCGATGCGCCGCATCGGCCGCGCCGTACCCGGCAGCAGGCGCGTCAGGTCGCGGGTGCGGTAGCGGATCATCGGCAGGGCTTCTTTACTCAGGGAGGTGAACACCAGTTCGCCCATCTGCCCGTCCGGCAGCACTTCGCCGGTGACCGGGTCGATGATTTCCGGGTAGAAGTGGTCTTCCCAGATCGTCGGGCCATCCTTGGTTTCGGCGCATTCCATCGCCACGCCCGGGCCCATGATTTCCGAGAGGCCGTAAATGTCCAGGGCGGTGATGCCCATGCGCGCCTCGATGGCGCTGCGCAGTTCGGCGGTCCATGGCTCGGCGCCGAAGATGCCCAGGCGCAGGGCCAGCTTGTGCGGGTCGATGCCCTGGCGCTCGATCTCGTCGGCGATGTTGAGCATGTAGGACGGCGTGACCATGATGATGTCCGGCTGGAAATCCTTGATCAACTGCACTTGTTTTTCGGTCTGGCCGCCGGACATCGGGATCACCGTGCAACCCAGGCGTTCGGCTCCGTAGTGGGCGC
This sequence comes from Pseudomonas sp. YuFO20, assembly GCF_035064975.1. Lineage (NCBI taxonomy): Bacteria > Pseudomonadati > Pseudomonadota > Gammaproteobacteria > Pseudomonadales > Pseudomonadaceae > Pseudomonas > Pseudomonas sp. YuFO20. Next base: position 51,580 of record NZ_JAXDEO010000020.1, on the reverse strand, counting down.
CGAGGCCGCCGGTGAACAGGCCGTAGCCGTAGGAGATGTGCACCTTGTCGCCACGCCGGCCACCGGCGGCGCGGATCGAGCGCGCCACCACGTTGGCCCAGGTGTCGATGTCATTCTGGGTGTAGCCGACCACCGTCGGTTTGCCGGTGGTGCCGCTGGACGCGTGCAGGCGCACGATGTCGTGCATCGGCACGGCAAACATGCCGTAGGGGTAGTTGTCGCGCAGGTCGGACTTGGTGGTGAAGGGGAATTTCGCCAGGTCGTCGAGGGACTTGATGTCGTCCGGGTGCACGCCCAGCGCATCGAAGCGCTGACGGTACAGCGGCACATTGTTGTAGGCGTGGTTCAGGCTCCAGCGCAGGCGCTCCAGCTGATGCTGGCGCAGCTCGTCGATGCTGGCGGTTTCCAGCGGGTCCAGCACGGGATCAAGCACGGCTTGGGCAATTGGCATGTTCATGTGTTCACTCGAATTGTTTTTGTGTTCCAGCCCCTGCATGCAGGGGCTTTGAGTGCATGCCCCAAGGATACCTCTCGGCTCCCCGGGAATCGCGATTCTTTAGTGGGATAGACGCTCGATGATCAGCGCGATCCCCTGGCCGACGCCGATGCACATGGTGCACAGGGCGTAGCGGCCATTGCGTTCCTCAAGTTCATGCAGGGCGGTGGTGACCAGGCGTGCGCCGCTCATGCCCAACGGGTGGCCCAGGGCGATGGCGCCGCCGTTGGGGTTGACCCGTGGGTCGGTGTCGCTCAAGCCCAGTTCGCGCAGTACGGCCAGGCCTTGGGCGGCAAAGGCTTCGTTGAGCTCGATGACGTCCATGTCCGCCAGGCTCAGGTTGGCCACTTCCAGCACCTTGCGCGTGGCTGGCACCGGGCCGATGCCCATGATGCGCGGTTCGACGCCGGCGGTGGCCATGGCGACAACGCGACCGCGGGCGGTCAGGCCGTGGCGTTTGGCGACTTCCGGGCTTGCCAGCAACAGCGCGCAGGCGCCGTCGTTGACCCCGGAGGCGTTACCGGCGGTGATGCTGCCGCCTTCGCGGAACGGCGTGCCCAGTTTGGCCAGCTGTTCCAGGGTGGTGTCGCCACGCGGATGCTCGTCGTGCTCGACCACTTTGGTCGGGCCTTTGCGCTGGGGAATTTCCACCGCGACGATTTCCCTGGCCAGGCGGCCGTTGGCCTGGGCCGCGGCGGCGCGTTGCTGGCTGCGCAGGGCGAAGGCGTCCTGGTCGGCCCGGGAGATGTTGAACTGTTCGGCGACGTTCTCTGCCGTTTCCGGCATTGAGTCGATGCCGTAGGCCTTTTTCATCAGCGGATTGACGAAACGCCAGCCGATGGTGGTGTCGAAAATTTCCGCAGAGCGGGAAAACGCCTGCTCGGCCTTGCCCATCACCAATGGCGCGCGGGACATCGATTCGACGCCACCGACCAGCATCAACCCGGTTTCGCCGCTGCGAATCGCCCGGGCTGCAGTGCCGATGGCATCCAGCCCGGAGCCGCACAGGCGATTGAGGGTGGTACCCGGCACGTTGACCGGCAACCCGGCCAGCAATGCCGACATGCGCGCGACGTTGCGGTTGTCTTCACCGGCCTGGTTGGCGCAGCCGTAGATCACATCGTCCACGCTGCTCCAGTCGACCTGCGGGTGGCGGCGCAGCAGTTCGCGCAGGGGCACCGCGCCGAGGTCGTCGGCGCGCACGCTGCTCAGGACTCCGGCGTAGCGACCGATCGGGGTGCGGACCGCGTCGATGATCAGGGCGTCATTCATTGGGGGTCTCCTGCGCCAGCACCGAGCCGCGCACTTTGTAGGATTTGCCGTGGAACAGGGCGATTAGCTGGCCCTGCTGGTTTTCGATGCGTACGTCGTAGTTGCCGGTGCGGCCGGAACGGCTTTGCTCGATGCAATCGGCCGTCAGCGTGTCGCCCAGGCGCGCCGGGGCGATGTAGTCGATGCTGCAGCCGATGGCCACCGTGGCTTCGTTGTAGCTGTTGCAGGCAAAGGCGAATGCCGAGTCGGCCAAGGCAAACAGAAAGCCGCCGTGGCAGGTGCCGTGGCCCTGCACCATGTCTGCACGCACGGTCATACCCACACGGGCGCAACCAGGGGCCGCGGACAGTAGACGGATGCCCATCCCCTGGCTGGCGGCGTCACGCTGGAGCAGCGTTTGTGCACAGTTGACGGCCAGGTTCATCGCTTCGTGGTTAGTCATGGAACGTTCTCCCTTCGGCGACCCGACGGCGCAGCAGTAGCGACGGCCGGTAGCGTTCTTCGCCATAGGTGGCTTGCAGGTTGTCCAGCACGGTCAGGATTTGCTCGAGCCCGATGGCGTCGGCCCAGGCCAACGGCCCCTGTGGATAATTGACTCCGGCGCGCATCGCCAGGTCGATGTCGGCCGCCGAGGCCACGCCTTGCAGCAGGGCATCGGCCGCTTCGTTGGCCAGCATCGCCACGGTGCGCAGGACGGCCAGTGCCGGGCTGTCGCTGAGCAGGCTGACCTTGAGGCCGGCGCGTTGCAGCAGGGCGATTCCTTGTTCCAGGGCCAGCGGATCAATGCCCGCCGCATGGCTGATGGCGATGCGTTGGGCCTTGCTGTAATCGAGGGTCAGATCCAGCAGGATCAGGTTGCGCAGTCCGTCTTCCCTGGCGCGGTGACAGGCCATGCGCCCGTCGCTCAAGGCCAGCACCGCGTCACCGACCCGCAGCAAGCCGCGACCATCGCGCTGGATGACGTTGATGCCTTGCTCGCGCAGACGCACAAGCAAGCCTTGGGCGATGCCCAGGTCGCCTTCGGCAATGCACGCTTCGACGGCCGCAGCACTGCTGATCTCGGCGGCGGGCGGACGCTCGGCCCCTTGGACGTAGCTGTAGAATCCCTGGCCGCTTTTACGACCCAGGCGCCCGCCGTCCACCAGCTCTTTCTGGATCAGCGAAGGCAGGAAGCGTGTGTCCTGGTAATAGGCATCGAACACCGAGCAGGTCACGGCATAGTTGACGTCATGGCCGATCAGGTCGGTCAGCTCGAACGCGCCCATGGCAAAGCCGCCGGCCTCGCGCATCAGCGCATCCAGGGTCGCGCAGTCGGCGGCACCTTCCTGGAGCATGCGCAGGCTTTCTGCGTAGAACGGCCGGGCCACGCGGTTGACGATGAAACCCGGGGTGGAGCGGGTGTGCACTGGTTTTTTGCCCCAGGCCTTGGCGGTGTCGTACAGGCACTCGGCCAACGCCGGATCGCTGGCCAGGCCGCAGACCACTTCCACCAGCGGCATGACCGGCGCCGGGTTGAAGAAGTGCAGACCGAGCAGGCGTTGCGGGTGAACGAGTTGCGCGGCGATGCGGGTGATCGACAGCGACGAGGTGTTGCTGGCCAGGATGCAGCGCTCGCCGCAAATCTCTTCCAGCTGGCGGAACAGCGCGCGCTTGACCTCGAGGTTCTCGACGATGGCTTCGATGATCAGCGCGCAATCGGCCAGGGCTTCGATCGCTTCCACGGCGTGCAGGCGTGCAATCGTCGCGCTGCGCGCATCGGCGGACAGCTTGCCGTTCTCGACCCGTTTGCCCAGTTGCCGGTCGATGCCGGCAATGGCCTGGGCGGCAGCGCCGGGGCGATTGTCCAGCAGCAGCACCGGATGCCCGGCCTGCGCCGCGACCTGGGCAATGCCGGCGCCCATGGCACCGGCGCCGATCACCGCGATACGTGCAGAATTGTTCAGTGCGGTCATGACTCAGCGCCCCTTGAAGCTTGGGCTGCGTTTTTCCATGAACGCGCCGACACCTTCGCGATAGTCCTCGCTGCGCCCGGCCAGGCGTTGCAGGTCACGTTCCAGTTCCAGCTGTTCGTCAAAGGTGTTGCTCAGGCTGGCGTTCAGGCTGCGCTTGATCAGCGCCAGGCCGTAGGTCGGCTGGGTGGCCAGGTGTTGCGCCAGTTTCAGGGCTTCATCGCGCAGTTCGGCGTCTTCCACGCAGCGATAGATCAAGCCCCATTGCTCGGCCTGTTCGGCCGTCAAGCGATTGCCGAGCAGGGTCAGTGCCTTGGCGCGGGCCATGCCGACCAGGCGCGGCAGGGTCCAGGTGCCGCCGGAGTCGGGGATCAGGCCGATCTTGCAGAACGCCTGGATGAAGCTGGCCGAACGCGCTGCCAGCACCAGGTCGCAGGCCAGCGGAATGTTCGCGCCGGCACCGGCGGCCACGCCGTTGACCGCGCAGATGACCGGCATCGGCAGGTCGCGCAGCTGGCGGATCAGCGGGTTGTAGAACTTCTCGATGGACTCGCCCAGGTCCGGCACGGCGCTGCCTGGTGCGACATTGCGGTCGCTCAGGTCCTGGCCGGCGCAGAAGCCACGACCTTCGCCGGTCAGCAGCAACACGCGCACGTCGGGGTTCTGCCGCACTTGCTTGAGCGCTTCCTTCACTTCGCCATGCATCTGGGTGTTGAAGCTGTTGAGCTGCTCCGGGCGATTGAGGCTGAGCAGGGCGACGCCGGCCTCGATGGAAAACAGGATGTGTTCGAAGTTCATGGTCTTGGCGCTCTCTTGGCGATCTCGAATTCGGTGATTACTGACCGGTGAAGGTCGGCGTGCGTTTTTCCTGGAAGGCGGCGATGCCTTCGTCGCGGTCGCGGGTGCCGGCCAGCACGGTGAAGGCATGGCGCTCGAAACGCAGGCCGCTGGCCAGGTCCGTGTCCATCGCCTTGAGCAGCGCTTCCTTGGCCAGGCGCACCGCCAGCGGGGCTTTGCCGGCGATGTGGCGGGCGATCTGCAGGGCGCGATCGACGGTGAGTTCCGGCTGGGTAACTTCGCTGACCAGGCCGGCGCGCTGGGCCTGGCGGGCGTCGATCGGCTCACCGGTCAGGACCATTTGCATGGCCATGGACTTGCCGACGGCGCGCAGCAGGCGTTGGGTGCCGCCTGCGCCGGGCATGATCCCGAGATTGATTTCCGGCTGGCCGAAGCGGGCGTCAACACCTGCAATGATGATGTCGGCGTGCATCGCCAGTTCGCAGCCACCGCCGAGGGCGAAGCCGTTGACTGCGGCGATCAGCGGTTTGTTGAAGCGGGTGATGGCCTGCCAGGAGGCCTGGCGCGGGTCGTCGAGGATGCCGACCAGGTCGCGCTCGGCCATTTCCTTGATGTCGGCACCGGCGGCGAAGGCCTTGCGACTACCGGTCAGGACCACGGCACGGGTCTCGGGATCGGCTTGGGCCACGCTCAATTCGTCCGCCAGTTCGCCCAGCAGCTGCGTGTTCAGGGCGTTCAGCGCTTGCGGGCGCTGCAGGGTAATCAGGCGTACGCCAGGCTCGATGAATTCGACGGCAAGGGTTTGAGGCATGGCGGAGGCCCTCACGGTGAACGCTCGGCGGTGATGCCGGCTTGTTATTGGATCGGCCTCAGGGGGCCGGTTTTGCCGGAGTATACCTGCAATGTGATACGCAAAAGCAATACGAAAGTTTGTTTAATGTGTCTTATTGATGTGACGTGAGCTGTGATCGAGTGATGTCGTATCGCTCTGAATGGCGGGGTTTATCCCTATTTTATTGGGTTTAATGGCTGTTTTTGCGCCGCGGCGCAGGTCGTCGGAAAAGCCTCATTCAAGTGATACGCTTTTTTGTCTTTATGAATGTAAAAGAGATATGATACAAAACAAGTCAATATCCGCATCGCTTTGTGAAGGAAGCTGCCATGACCTGCTACAGCCTTGATGGCCTGACCCCGGTGGTTGATCCGAGCGCCTATGTGCATCCGTCCGCCGTGTTGATCGGCGACGTGATCATCGGCCCCCACTGTTATGTAGGGCCGCTGGCCAGCCTGCGGGGCGACTTCGGGCGGATCGTGCTGGAGGAGGGCGCCAACATCCAGGACACCTGCGTGATGCACGGCTTTCCCGACAGCGACACGGTGGTGGAGCGTAACGGTCACATCGGCCACGGCGCGGTGCTGCACGGTTGCCGGATCGGCGCCGATGCGCTGGTGGGGATGAATGCGGTGGTGATGGACAACGCGCGCATCGGCCCGCGGTCCTTCGTTTCGGCGGCGGCCTTCGTCAAGGCCGGCTTCGAATGCCCCGAGCAGTCGCTGGTGATGGGCGCACCGGCCAGCGTCAAGCGCACCTTCAGCGATCAGGAAGTGGCGTGGAAACAGGCGGGGACTCGTGAGTATCAACAGCTGGCCAGGCGGTGCCTGGAACAGATGCAGGTGTGTGAACCGCTGGCGGAGCCAGAGCCGGATCGCCCGCGTATCAGCGACAGCGGCCATCGCCCTAAAGGCGGTTGATTCCCCCGTAGGAGCTGCCGCAGGCTGCGATCTTTTGATGTTGATTTTTGAAAGATCAAGATCAAAAGATCGCAGCCTCCGGCAGCTCCTACCGGTATATTCCTTTTCTTTTTTTGCTCGGTACGCCCATGTCGTCCCTGACACCCTTGAATCACCTGATCACCCGCTTCCAGGAACAGACGCCGATCCGCGCCAGCTCGCTGATCATCACGTTGTACGGTGATGCCATCGAGCCCCATGGCGGTACCGTGTGGCTGGGCAGCCTGATCCAGTTGCTCGAACCGATCGGCATCAACGAACGTCTGATCCGCACCTCGATTTTCCGCCTGACCAAGGAAGGCTGGCTGACCGCCGAAAAGGTCGGTCGGCGCAGTTACTACAGCCTGACCGGCACCGGTCGCCGGCGTTTCGACAAGGCATTCAAGCGGGTCTACAGCACCACGATGCCGGCCTGGGATGGTTCCTGGTGCCTGGTGATGCTGTCGCAACTGACCCAGGACAAGCGCAAACAAGTGCGCGAAGAGCTTGAATGGCAAGGTTTTGGTGCGATATCACCTGTGGTGCTGGCCTGTCCGCGCAGTGATCGCACCGATGTCAACGCCACGCTGCTCGACCTCGGCGCCCAGGAAGAAACCATCGTCTTCGAAACCACCGCCCAGGACGTACTGGCCTCCAAGGCCCTGAGGCTGCAGGTGCGCGAGAGCTGGAACATCGAGGAACTGGCCACCCACTACAGCGAATTCATCCAGCTGTTCCGACCGCTCTGGCAAGCACTTCGCGAGCAGGAGAACCTGCAGCCTTCGGACTGCTTCCTGGCGCGGATCCTGCTTATTCACGAATACCGCAAATTGCTGCTGCGTGACCCGCAACTGCCGGACGAGTTGTTGCCCGGCGATTGGGAAGGACGCGCGGCCCGACAGTTGTGCCGCAACATTTACCGTTTGATCTACGCCAAGGCCGAGGAATGGCTGAACAGTGCACTGGAAACCGCCGACGGCCCGTTGCCGGATGTGGGCGAGAGCTTTTATCGACGCTTTGGCGGGTTGAAATAACCCGTCGAGGGTAAAGGAGAGTCGCTGTTCAGGAGAACCTGTTGATTGACGTAGACAATAAAAACAAGCCTGCGTGAGGCCTGACATGATTTCTACAACTGCACAGCGCCAGGATGGGTTCGATCAGTGGATCCATCAGATCAACCAGATCTGTGGCGCCTTCAACGCACAACCCCTGGGTACCGGCTTTGCGGGCCAGATCCGCGAATACCGCAGCGATGCCCTCAAGCTCAGCTTCGTCGACGCCTGCCAGGCGCGGCTGTACCGCACGCCGCAGGAAGTGGCGGCGGGCGAGGGTGGCAAATACTTTGCGGTGTTCCAGCTCGATGGCACTGCGGGCATGGCCCAGGGCGACGACCGGGTGCTGCTGTCCGCCGGGGACATCACCTTGATCGATGCGGCGCGGCCCAGTGATTTCACCTACAGCGAAAACTCCCGGCAGTTGTCGTTGATCCTGCCGTATCAACTGGTCGAACAGACCCTGCGCTTCAACCAGGTCAAGTGCGGCCACCGCATCGCTGCGTCGTCGCCCATTGCCATGCTCTCCCATCGGCTGATCCTCGACGCCACGCGCCAACAGCATCTGACCCGGCAGGAAAGCGAAGCGACCCTGGAGGCGATCGTCAGTCTGTTGCGCCCGGCCATCAGCCAGACCGACGATTGCACCGATCCGCACGAGCGGACCTTCCGCAAGACCCTGAGCTTCATCGACCAGCACATCCGCTGCGAAGAACTGTGCCCGGAATGGCTGGCGCGGGAAGTCGGCATGTCGACCCGTGGCCTGTACCGGATGTTCGCCAAAAAAGGCCTGGTGGTGGCGCGCTACATCAAGAACCGCCGGCTGGACCTGTGCGCCGAATCCCTGCGCCAATCGCGCAAGGAAGAGAAATTGTCGGTGCTGGGGTATTCGTGGGGTTTTTCCGATTCGAGCTATTTCTCGACGGCATTTAAATCGCGTTTCGGCATAGCGCCGGGGGAGTATCGCAAACAGCATGCGTGATATTTCACTGGCAACGATTATCCATGTGGGAGCGGGCTTGCTCGCGAAGGCGGCGTGTCATTAAACATATACGCCGACTGACACACCGTCTTCGCGAGCAAGCCCGCTCCCACAGGTTTTGCATTCGCATGATTATTTCGGGGAGTTGAGGTTCAGCGTCGGCGTTTCATCGAAGAAATTCCACGGCTTGAGCAGCACATGCACCCATTCGGTCGGCATGATCGGCCATTCTTCGGCCCGGGCGATGTGGGTGGTGCCGGTGGTCAGCCAGACCACGTCGTCGGTGTTCTCGATCGAATGGTTATCCTGGGTGAATTGCCCCAGTCCCGAGTCTTTGTCCGAGCGGTTCGGGTACTTGCCTTCCGGGTACTTTTCCTCCGGGTTGTATTGCGTCACCCACAGCTGTTTGTCCATGAAGCTCAGGCGGTGGTACAGCCATTCATCGGTGCCGAAGTTGGCGCCCTTGGCCACCGGGTGCGTGCCACCGGCATAGGGAATCAGCTGGTAGGACACCGGGTTGCCGACCTTGTTTTCCTTGCTGAAGTTGGTCAGCAGGCGCACGGTCGATGGGTCGAATTTCTGCGCCGCTTGCTGCTCGGTGCTGACCACGCGGGTTTCGGTCTGCATGGTGCTGGTACGCGGGCCGCCTCGGTCGTTGGGCAGCACTACCGGGTTCACCTCTACCAGGGAGTTTTGCTCGCCGTCCACGTCCATGTCGAGGCGGAAGTTATAGATGTGCTGGTGCGTGGTGCCGACGATGTTGTGGTCCAGCAAGGTGCCATAGCGCGTGTCTTCCTTGGCGGTGTCTTCGTGCATGGTCCTGGATTTCACGCCCTTGACCGCTTCGATGCCGGTGGCGCCGGCATCGATGCCGATGGTGCCGTTCTGCTGGAAGACCCAGTCGAAGATGTAGTCGTAGTTGCCGACGGTGCTGATCCAGCGCACCACCAGTTCGCGCCGCTCGGTGCTGAGGTTGGGCTGGCCCATTTCCTGGTGTTTGTATTCCGGCCCGGCGTAGCGCTCGAACACCGCCATGGCTCGCGGGATCGCGGTCGGTGCACCGGTGTAGTCGGCGATCGTGGCGTCCAGCAGCACGGCGTTTTCCGGGGCGTCTTTACCGCGGGCGATTGGCGAGGTCAGGGTGCCCATGCCGTAGTCGCCCGAGTCGAGGTAGGCCTTGAAGTACCAGCCGACGTCCGGGTCGCCGTAAGGCACGATCATGCCGCCCAGGGAGCCTTCGTACATGACCTTGCGCTTCTTGCCCTGGTCGTCATAGGTGACCGTGGACAGGATCGGGCCGACCCGCGAATCGAGGCGAACGTGGAAATCCCAGTTCTGCCAGTGAATGCTGTTGCCGGTGATGGTGTAGTTCTTGCCTTCGGGTTCGATGATTTCCAGCGGCTTGACCGCTACGCCCTTGCGCCCGCGTCCGTCGTAGGGCGTCGGTTTCATCGGCACCGGAATCAGCGCTTCGTCTTCGATCTTGATGAGCTTTTTCTGCTCCAGATCGACAATCGCCACCAGGCCCTCGATCGGGTGCGCCCAATAGTTGCCGTCATCGACGTTGAGGTAGCTGACGATCTTCAGCAGGCGCTTGTCCTGGGCCAGACCGTCCTTGCCGTCGAAGTAACCGACGGTCAGCGGCGTCGCGACGACCTTCTTCACATCGTTGATGCCGCGCTTGGCCAAGGCTTGCGCGTATTCGGGGCTGGTCTCGACTGCGGTCTGCACCGTGGCGAAATCATCCAGCAGCACCATGCCGTGAGCGCCTTCGATCGGCTTCCATGAGTTGAGCGTCTTGCTGTCTAGATCCACCAGCGCTTCGATCACATGCTTGCCGTCGAGCACCACGATAGTGGCCTGGCGCGGCTGGGTGACGTTTTGCCCGGTGAAGACGAAGTTCCACACCTGATCTTTCGGCGGTTCCTTGACCGATACTTCGGTGAAGCGAAAACCTGGCTTGTAGTGTTCCGATTGCTTGACGATGTCCACCGCCGTGGTGATTTCAGCCGCACTCAGGGGGTTGAGCGGGTTGGGACGGGTTTCGACGACGAAGGTCGTGTCCAGGCCGGACTGGAAGACCTGGTTGATGAAGTCCTTGGACATGTACGCGGTCTTGCCCTTGAACACCACGGGCACTGTCAGCTCCATGCGCTTGCCGTTGAGCATGGCCACTTTACTGTCCGGCTTGACCTTGAGATAGACGCCGTCCTTGGCAATGGTGAACAGGTTCGAGTAGTCGTCCCATTTGACGGTGGCACCAAATTCCTCGAGACCCGCTTGCAGCGGCACCATTTCGGCGTGGCCACCGTGGGCCTGGGCAGTGCCCATGCACAAAGGCAGGCCGAGGACACTCAGGGAAATGGCCAGGGCGAGCCGGGCAAGCGGTGATCTTTTGGGCGATGCTTTGGCGCTGGACATGGGTGCATTCCTGGAGAAAAGCCGGTGACTGGCATTGTTGCACTTTGCTACAGCCAGTCGATGCCTGCCTTTGGATTCCTGCCAGATTGCTTTGTGTGCCTGCCTTTTACTTGCGCATCGCCACATACGAATTGCGCAGGTCGCTGGCCCAGCCGTCGAGCACGCCCTTGACGTTGGCCGTGGTAATCACCTGCTTGTCGTTTTCCAGCGGTATTCCCGTGCCCTTGCGTACTACCGTGGCGACGAGGGTTTTGCTCCCGCCATCGAGAAAGGCGACCTCGGTGGCAATTTCACTGTCCTGGTCACGGATTCCGGTGGCGGTACTGACGCCTGCGACAACCAGGGTGATCGGTAGCCATTCGTAAAAGCGCAGGCCCTGGGTGCTGGCAGACACCCGGGTGATCGCCGGTCGCACGATCAGGGTCTTGGGTCCCGGAGTGTTGACCACGGTCAAGACCTTGCCCAGCTCATGCTTGAGCACCGCATCGTAGTACCAGGTGGTGTCGCCAAGGGTGGTCTGTGGCAGGCGTTCGCTCGGCTTGGGCTCCGGGTAGTAGCGGCTCGGTTCGATGTAGACCTGGGTGTAGCGGTCGAGCTCAAGCTTCGGGTTTACCCAGCTCAGTACCGGTTGGCCCGAGGGCGACTGGTGCTCCGTCAAGGTGCTGTAGTCGTTCAAAAAACCTGAATAGTTGTCCGGCGCGACGGTTTTGCTGCTGCACGCTGAGAGGGCGATGCTGGCGACTGCCAAAAGCGGCAGCGAGAAGAGTTTTCTCATCAAGGTGTTCCTGGGTGGAGGGGGGAGCTAGGCAGGTCTTCCGAGCATTCGATACGCAGATCGCCGTTGGCCATGATCCATTGGGTGAACTCGGCAATCGGAACGCGGTGGATGTATTCCACCCAGGTCCCGGTGCTCGGGCTGTATTGCTCGAAATAGCGGCGCAACACGACGTGGGTCCGATCATCGGTCAGTCCCAGGCACGCCTGCTGGAATAGAATCGGCTCGTCGTTCGCTGGCGCACTGGTGCGCTGGTTGAGGATCACCGTATGAGTGCTGTCGGTTGTCTCGGTCGCGTAATTCGATCCCTGCATGGAAGACCTCATGTATTGGAATCCGCGCAGGGTGCCGCAGGGCAGTAACGACCGTATGTCCGATTGATGTCGGGCGGGCAGGAATGTTTCCGGGTTGAAATATATGACCCTGGCCGCGGAATGGTTTTAGATACGCTCTTTTTTTGACCCTGGATCCCCTGAACGTGAGCAGACTGCTGATCGTCGACGACGATGTGGAAATCCTGTCCCTGCTGAAGCAGTTTTTTGTCCAGCATGCCTACGAGGTGGACCTGGCCACCCATGGCGAGGCCATGTGGACGATGATCGAGAAAAATCGTCCGGACATCATCATCCTTGACCTGATGCTTCCCGGCGAAGGTGGCCTGAGCCTGTGCCAGAAATTACGCGCGCAGACGGACATTGCAATCGTCATGCTGACCGCGATGGGTGAACTGAGCGACCGCATCGTCGGCCTGGAACTGGGCGCCGACGATTACCTGACCAAACCTTTCGACCCGCGGGAATTGCTCGCCCGACTGCGCGCCGTGCAGCGTCGCGCTGGCGAGAAAAGCCAGGGGCGCGAGCCGTCGCGGCCGATCATCACCTTTGCTGATTGGCACCTGGATATCACCTGCCGCGAATTGCGCTCGCCCGAGGGCGTGATGATTCCGTTGTCCGCTGGCGAGTTCGATCTGCTGTTGGTGTTTCTCGAGCATCCGCAGCGCATTCTCACCCGGGAACAGCTGATCGACCTGGCTCGCGGCCAGAACCACGAGGCCTATGACCGCAGCATCGATGTGCAGGTCAGTCGACTGCGCCGCAAGATCGAGCCCGACAGCAAGCGCCCGGACCTCATTCGCACGGTGCGTAATGGGGGCTATATGTTCTGCGCCAAGGTGACCCGCTCGTGATTCGTCGCCTCGATACCCTCAGGTCGCGGATTGCACTGACAATCGTCGCGGCGATGCTCGCTTCGCTGGCCCTCAATGGCCTGTTCGTGCAGCTGGCGGGCACCTGGGGGCGCCCGCCGATCGACCGCACCGGCCTGCTGGAGCAGATTGCCGCGAACGTCCGGGTGATCGAGGCGGCGCCCGTCCCGTTGCGCTCGTCATTGGCCCTCGCCGCGAGCCATCCGACGCTTGAGGTGGTCTGGCACGAACGGCGGGGCGATTTCCATCTGCCCTCGAACGGTACGCAGGTGGGGACTGAACATTCGCCGCTGCAAGAGTTGCTCGGTGATGTCCCCCGGGACATCCAGGTCTTCAATCCCGGCGACTGGCCGGACCACAGCCCCCAGGCGCACTACGTGGCCCTGGTTCAGCTACGCGATGGCAGCTGGCTGTCGTTCACGCCCCCGGAACGCAGCTGGGGGCTCGATTCCAATGTACGGATCCCGATCATCATTGCCTTGGGGCTGGTGGCAACCCTGCTGGTCGCCTGGATTGCCACGCGGCAACTGGCCAATCCGCTGCAACGTTTTGCCAGCGCCGCACGGCGCTTTGGCGATGACCTGCGCGCGCCGCCGATCAAGATCGAAGGCCCCCATGAGATACGCCAGGCAATCATTGCCTTCAACACCATGCAGGCACAGATCCGCCACTTTCTCGGCGAGCGCACACAGATGCTCGCGGCGATCTCCCACGACTTGCGCGCGCCCCTGACGCGGATGCGCCTGCGCAGCGAATTCATGGAAGACCTGGAACAGCAGCGCAAAATGGTCCGCGACATCGAAGAGATGCAGACGATGATCAACGCGGCGCTGGGTTTTTTCCGGGATGAAAGCCACGGGGAGCAGAGCACCGCATTCGACCTTTCGGAACTGCTGCAGACGATCGTCGACGACTTTCGCGACCAGGACATCGTCGTCGACTTCAGCGGTCCAGCCCATCTGGTGTACGAAGGCCGTCCGCTCGGGATCAAGCGGGTGATCGTCAACCTGCTGGAAAACGCCGTGAAATATGGCCAGAAACCGGCCATCGGGCTGACGGGGGATGGGCGCAGGGTCTGCATCGAAGTCAGCGACGAGGGCCCCGGTATCCCGGAGTCCGCCCTCGAACAGGTGTTCGATCCCTTTTACCGTCTGGAGACTTCACGCAACCGGGATACCGGTGGCGTGGGGCTGGGACTGTCCGCCGCGCGGGCGATCGTGCGCGAGCAGGGGGGGGAGCTGACGCTGCGCAATCGCAGCGGCGCGGGGTTGGTGGCGCGTGTTGAACTGCCGGGCGCTCGCGGCGCAAAGGCTATCGACCGTTAGTCGTTGATCGACCGTTAGTCCGCCCGGCCGCAAACCGTTGCCTTGGCTTAATAGGAAGCATTACTATTCACGCCCTCGCACCCACAGCACACCGCAATGACCCCCAAGCTGCCCCGCAGACACGGCTTTTTCGAGCACTACGAAGAGTTGGTTGGCACCTGGACCCGTCGCCTGAGAAACCGTCAACAGGCCGAGGACCTGGCCCACGATACCTTCGTGCGGGTGCTCGAGTCGGATTCGGCGGCGGTGCAGCAACCCCGGGCCTATCTGCACCAGACGGCGCGCAACATCGCGGTGGACGGTTATCGGCGTGAGGATCGGCGGGGCGCCATGGAGTCGGAGGCGATCGATCTCAGTGTGTCGTCATCCGGCGACCCGGAGCATTTCATGCAAGCGATCCAGTTGGCGGATTCCATCGAACGGGCGCTCACCGAGCTGCCCGTCAACTGCCGCAAGGTGTTTGTCTGGCAGAAAATCGAAGGCCTGACCCAGGCTGAAATCGCCGAACGCCTGGGACTGTCCAAGAACATGGTGGAAAAGTATATGATCCGCACGCTGCGGCATCTGCGTGACCGCCTGGATGAGTTGCAGTCATGATGTGCGGTGGCCTTGAAAATACCCGTAGGAGCTGCCGCAGGCTGCGATCTTTTGGCGGTCTTGAAGTGGCCGAAGATCAAAAGATCGCAGCCTTCGGCAGCTCCTACACCAACCGCATACCGCGTGATTTCTCATCCCCGGCCAAACAGGAACTTCCATGATGGATACTCGTGATTGTGCGTGCGGGCAAACAGCGGTTCGCGATGAAGCGGCGCGGTGGTTTGTGCGTTTTCAGGAACCCGCGGTCGATGTCGAGGCGTATCGCCAATTCGACAGCTGGCTGAACCAGCATCCTCAACACCGCAACGAATTCGAAGTGCTCCAGGGCCTGTGGAGCGCCGCCGACCTGCTGCCGACGACGCGTCTGCAGGCGTTGTGCGAGGAAGCACCGAATCGCAGCAAACGACGCCCGTTGCTGCGCTACGCGGTTGCGGCCAGTGTGTTGGCGATGGCCGTCGGCCTGGGGCTATTCAACGTTTTGCAGCAACCTTCGCCTTACACCGCCGAGTTTTCCACGGCGCTGGGCGAGCGTCGCCAGGTCGCCTTGCCCGACGGTTCGACGGTCGATCTGGATAGCCGCAGCCGCATTCAGGTGCGTTTTGAAAAGGATCGTCGCGCCATTGAACTGAGCGAAGGTGAAGCGCTGTTCAGCGTCGAACACGACAGCAACCGGCCCTTTGTGGTCGAGGCGGGTAGCGGCAAGGTCATCGTCACCGGCACGCGCTTCGATGTGCGCCGGGGCAGCAGCGACACTCGGGTGGTGGTGGAGCAGGGCACGGTCAAGGTGCAGGGACGCGACGCCGCCGCCAACGACTTCATCAGCCTGACCGCCGGCCTGGGCAGCCATGTCGATGCCGCGGGCAAGGTCGCGCCGGCCTACGCGGTCAATCCCGCCGAACTGACGGCCTGGCGCACCGGCAAACTGGTGTTCAACAACGCCAGCCTGGCCGACGTTGCCGAGCAGGTCTCGCGCTATCGGGAAAAGCCGCTCAAGGTCGGCAATGCCGCCGTGGGCAATCTGCGCCTGACCAGCGTGTTCAAGTCCGACAATACCGACGCCTTGCTCAAGGCCTTGCCGAACATCCTGCCGGTGGCCGTGCGCACCCTCGACGACGGCAGCCAGGAAATAATTTCAAAATAAAATTCAGGTTTTTTTCGAGTTCATCGTCTTCCTGTTCAACTGCAACTGGTTTGCATTAACAAGCGCACACTCTTGCGATCTTCAGGATTACGTTCGACGTGAAAAAGACCACCGCTAAAAACAACAAATCCACTTGGTTGCCGCTGGCCCTTGCACTGGCGGTCAACTTGGCGCTGCCTCAGGCATTCGCTGCCGACGCTATCCAAATTCCGGCGCAACCCCTGGGTCAGGCCCTGAGTCAGCTGGGCCAGCAAACCTCGCTGCAGGTTTTTTTCAGTCCTGAACTGGTGGCCGGCAAACAGGCCCCGGCGGTGGAAGGCAATATCGCGCCGGAAGAAGCGCTGCGCCAGTTGCTGCAAGGCAGCGGCCTGCAGTACCAGATCGATGAAGGCTCGGTGACGTTGCTGCCAGCCGCGGCAGCGACCTCTGCGGCGAACGGCCCGCTGGAGCTCGGCGTGACCGACATCAAGGTGGTGGGCGACTGGCTCGGTGATGCCGATGCCGCGGTGGTACAGAACCACCCCGGTGCCCGTACCGTGATTCGCCGCGAGGCCATGGTCGAGCAGGGCGCAATGAATGTCGGCGACGTCTTGAAGCGTGTGCCGGGTGTCCAGGTGCAGGAGGCCAACGGCACCGGTGGTAGCGATATTTCGCTGAACGTCGGCGTGCGCGGATTGACCTCGCGCCTGTCGCCACGCTCGACTGTGTTGATCGATGGCGTACCGGCAGCCTTCGCCCCCTATGGCCAGCCGCAATTGTCCATGGCGCCGATTTCCTCCGGCAACCTCGACAGCATCGACGTGGTACGTGGCGCAGGCTCCGTGCGTTACGGGCCACAGAACGTCGGCGGGGTGATCAACTTCGTGACGCGAGCAATCCCTGAAACAGCCTCGGCGGAAATCGGCAGCACCCTGGAAACCTCCCAGCATGGTGGCTGGAAGCACATCGATACAGTTTTCGCCGGCGGCACCGCCGACAACGGCATGGGCGTGGCGCTGTTGTATTCCGCGGTGAACGGCAACGGTTACCGCAAGAGCAACAACGGCAATGACATCGACGACGTGATCCTCAAGACGCACTGGGCGCCGACCGATGTGGATGACTTCAGTCTCAATTTCCACTACTACGACGCCAGCGCCGACATGCCCGGCGGCCTGACCCAGGCCCAATATGACGCCGATCCGTTCCAGTCCGACCGCGACCACGACAACTTCAGCGGCCGGCGCAAGGATGTGTCGTTCAAGTGGATTCGGCAACTTGACGACCGCACCCAGGCCGAGGTGCTGACCTACTACACCGACAGTTTTCGTGGCAGCAACATCGCCGCTCGCGATCAGAAAACCCTCGGCTCGTTCCCGCGCACCTACTACACCTTCGGCATCGAACCACGGGTCTCCCATGTGTTCGATGTCGGCCCGAGCACCCAGGAAGTCAGCGTCGGTTATCGCTACCTGAAAGAAGCCATGCACGAAGAAGCCAGCCGCCTGGCGCTGGTCAACAACGAGCCGGTGGTGCGCCCGGGTTCGGACGGCCACGTCTATCAGGACCGTACCGGTGGCACTGAAGCCAACTCGGTGTACATCGACAACAAGATCGACGTCGGCAACTGGACCGTCACCCCGGGTATCCGTTTCGAACACATCAGCACCGATTGGCATGACCGCCCAGTGCTCGACACCGCTGGCAGGCCGGTGCCGGAGAAGAACCGCAGTATCGAAAGCAACGAGCCGCTGCCGGCCCTGAGCGTGATGTATCACATCTCCGATGCCTGGAAACTGTTCGCCAACTACGAGACTTCGTTCGGCAGCCTGCAGTACTTCCAGCTGGGCCAGGGCGGCACGGGTGACGAGACCGCCAATGGCCTTGAGCCGGAAAAAGCCAAGACCTACGAGCTCGGTACGCGCTACAACGATGAAGTGTGGGGCGGTGAAGTGACGCTGTTCTACATCGACTTCGATAAAGAGCTGCAATACATCAGCAACGATGCCGGCTGGACCAACCTCGGCGCCACCACGCACCAGGGGATCGAGGCTTCGGTGCACTATGACATGGCGGCCCTCGACCCGCGCCTGGCCGGCCTGACCGCCAACGCCGGCTACACCTACACCCGCGCTGTCTATGAAGGCGAGATTCCGGACTTCAAGGGCCGCGACCTGCCGTTCTACTCGCGCCAGGTGGCGACGGCCGGGCTGCGCTACGACATCAATCGCTGGACCTACAACCTGGATGCCTTCGCCCAGTCCAAACAACGCTCGCCGGGCGTGGCGGTGAACGCTGACGGCAGCTTCAGCAACAACTACATCACCGAAGGCACGGCGGATGGGCAGTACGGCGACATTCCGGGCTATGTCACCTGGAACGCGCGTGCGGGCTACGATTTCGGTCCGCAGGTGTCGAACCTGAAGCTGGGGGCCGGGGTGAAAAACATCTTCGACAAGCAGTACTTCACCCGCTCCAGCGACAACAATGCGGGCATGTATGTGGGTACGCCGCGCACGTTCTTTGTGCAGGCCAGCGTCGGGTTCTGACAGACCGAGGTGCCTGCATTCGCTGGCAAGCCAGCTCCTACAAGGGTCGCGCAAACCCTGTAGGAGCTGGCTTGCCAGCGAAGCTTTTAAACCTTCAACACCTTCCCGCCAATCGCCACCGCCAGCAACAACAGCGCCATCAAGCCGAAGGCAAAACTCAAGCTGGCGGCATGGGCGACAAATCCGATCACCGCGGGCCCGGCGAGTATGCCCGCGTAACCCAGGGTGGTAATGGCCGGCACGGCGATGCTTTCCGGCATCACGGTTTGCTTGCCTACTGCGGTATACAGCACCGGCACGATGTTGGAACAGCCGGCGCCCAGCAATGCATAACCCACCAGCGCCGCTTCCCAACTGGGGGCGAACGTGGCCAGGCACAGCCCGGCCGCCGCCGTCACCCCGCCGAAGACAATGACCCAGGTCGCACCCAGGCGCCGCACTATCGAATCGCCGGTCAGGCGACCCACCGTCATGGTCAGGGCAAATGCTGCGTAGCCCAAACCGGCATAGGCCTTGTCGATGCCGCGTTCCTGCGCCAGGAATACCGCGCTCCAGTCCAGGGCGGCGCCTTCGGCGAGGAACACGATGAAACACATCCCGCCGATAAACAGCACGATGCCGTGGGGAACCGCGAACGCCGGCCCCGAACTTTCGCTGCCATAGGGCAGCATGTGCGGTGCAGCCTTCAACAGCGCAACCAGCAGCAGGACAATGACCACCAGCATCGCGCCCAGCGGCGCGAGCCCCAGGCCGAGCAGCGCACTGACGCCCGCCGCGCCGACGATTCCGCCCAGGCTGAACAAGCCGTGGAACCCCGACATCATGTTTTTGCCGCTGGCCCGTTCGACGATCACCGCTTGCAGGTTCACCGTCGAATCCACAGTGCCCAGGCCCGCGCCGAACATGAACAGTGCGCCAATCAGGGCTGGAATCGACGTTACCGTAGCCAGCAGCGGCAGCGCCGCACAGATCAACAGGGTGCCGCCGGTCGCCACCTTGCGGCAACCGAAGCGCGAGGCCAGGAGGCCGGCCACGGGCATGGCCAGTATCGAGCCGACACCCAGGCACAGCAGCAGCAAACCCAGGGTGCCTTCATCCAGCCCGGCCCGCGCCTTGGCATAGGGCACCAGCGGCGCCCACGCGGCGATACCGAACCCGGCGATGAAAAAGGCGATGCGCGTGGACATCTGTTCCTGGCGTCCTGGCACGAATGAGGTCCGGGTGTTGAGGTTGGTCATATCAATCCTTGGCAAAAAACGTCGCGTCTGCAAGGGACAATGACTTGCCCCGTGGGTTCGTTCAGCGGTCGTGGCGTCCTGCACGCCGACAGGCTGACATCCTTGCACAGCCGGACCCTGTTTCGCGATATGTTGTGCCAAAGCCAAATATCCAGCAGGGAGGGGCGCCATGGCGCGGATGTACGATGCACGGGGCAATATCTACGGGGTGTTGGCGCCAGAGACGCTGCGCCGGCAGGGCATCGATGTGCCCGATCAGGCCGACCATGCCGCACAGACCCGTGAGGCCTGGACGCTGGCGGCCATCGAAGCGTGCTGTGCCTGGGCGCCCGGCACGCAACCGCCGGGCAGCAAGGATCATCGCAGCGACGGCTTGCTGGTCGGCCCCTTTCAGTCAGCGCCGCCCTTTGATCTGTTGATCGTCAATACCGACGGCACCCTGGCCGAGCGCAGCGGTAACGGGCTGACGATTTTTTCCCAGGCGTTGAGCGACCAGGGGCTTTTTCCCGGCGACGAAGCCTGCGTGCTCAGGGTGCATCACGACAAATCCGACACGCCTTCACCGGGGCAGACCGCAGTGAAAGCTGCGCAAGTCGAGGGCGTGCAGGGTTTCTGGCTCGACCTGGGCCAGCCTGGATTCGGGCCGTCGGCGGTCAGTGCCGTTGGCGTTGAAGCTGCCCAATTGAACGGGTGTGAGCTCAGTCACGTGCGGCAATTGTCGGCGCTTAATGGCGCCTGGTCGCGCAGTCAGTTAGTACGGGTCGGCAATCCCCATTGCGTGACGCTGGTGGACGGCGCCGAGGCCTTGCCGAGCAATGAGCAGATGCGCGAGCCGGCGATGGGCGAAGGGCTGACGCGTATCGCGTTCGCCATGCCGACCGGGGCCGGGCAGCCTTGTGCGGCGGGGATCAATTTGCAATGGGCGATGCATGAATCCGGGCAGTGCGTGGTTGCGCGAGTGTTCGAGCGGGGCGAAGGGCCGACGGCGTCCTCGGGGACGAGTGCGACGGCGGTGGCGTGTGCGGCGTGGCGGGTCGGTTGGGTCCGCGCTGGCGAGGTGAAGGTGACGATGCCTGGTGGCACGGCGCCGATTTTGCTGGAAGAAGAGCTGGGAGAGCTGAGTCGGGTCAGCCTGTTTGGTACGGCTCGATTGATCGGTTGAATTTGAAGTCGCCTTCGCGAGCAAGCCCGCTCCCACAGTGGGTCAGTGTTCGCAATCCACTGTAGGAGCGGGCTTGCCCGCGAAGGGGCCAGCCCAGTCACCGCAACCTTCAGATCTGCTCGCCGGAGAACTCCACCACCGGCATCGTCCGCTTCATCAACACCTTGCCGCCACGCACCGAATACAGCGGCAAGCCCTGGCTGCGAATGACCTCGTAATCGTTCTCCGCGGACAGGATCAGCAAGTTCGCCGGCCGTCCGGGTTCAAGCCCGTAGCGCTCATCCAATGCCATGGCCCTGGCGCTGTTGACGGTGACCAGGTCCAGGGCGTTTTGCAGGTTGCGATAACCGAGCATGTGACAGATGTGCAGGCCGGCTTCGAGCACCCGCAGGATGTTGCCATTGCCCAGGGGGTACCAGGGGTCGACGATCGAATCCTGGCCGAAACACACGTTCATGCCGGCTTCCAGCAGCTCGTTGACCCGGGTCACGCCCCGGCGTTTCGGGAAATTGTCGAAACGCCCTTGCAGGTGGATGCTTTCGGTGGGGCAGGAGACGAAGCTGATCCCCGCGTGCCCGAGCAGGCGAAACAGCTTGGCGCAGTAGGCGTTGTCATACGAGCCCATCGCCGTGGTATGGCTGGCGGTGACCCGCGAGCCCATGTCGCGGCTGCGGGCTTCTTCGGCCAGCACTTCGAGGAAGCGTGACTGCGGGTCATCGGTTTCATCGCAATGCACGTCCACCAGGCAACCGGTGCGCTCGGCCAGGTCCATGAGGAATTTTATCGAGCTGACGCCCTGGTCGCGGGTGTACTCGAAATGCGGAATGCCGCCCACCACATCGGCACCCATGCGGATGGCTTCTTCCATCAGCTCGCGGCCATTGCGGTACGACTCGATGCCCTCCTGGGGGAATGCGACGATCTGCATGTCGACCAGATGCCGGCTTTCTTCGCGCACCTCGAGCATGGCCTTGAGCGCGGTGAGCTGCGGGTCGGTGACGTCGACGTGGGTGCGCACGTGCTGGATGCCGTGGGCGGCAAGGGCCTGGAGGGTTTTCCTGGCGCGCACCTTGGTGTCTTCCTCGGTGATGGTGACCTTGCGCTCGCCCCAGCATTCGATGCCTTCGAACAGCGTGCCGCTCATGTTCCAGCGCGGCTCGCCAGCGGTGAGGGTGGCGTCGAGGTGGATGTGCGGTTCGACGAAGGGCGGCACCACCAGGTTGCCACCGGCGTCCAGATCGTCGGGACCCAGGGTCGGCGCTTCGGTCTGCCGGGCGATGTTGCTGATCAGGCCGTTTTCCAGGTGCAGTTCATGCAGGCCTTCCTGGTTGCGCAGCCGGGCGTTGATGATGTGCATCGGGCAGATCCTTTCAGAGAACCGTTGGGACGATATCTCTACGTTAGCTCGGCAGCGGCAAATGCCGCCAGCGGTCTTTTTTAGCGCCGCCATATGTTTTGTTGACCGCGTACATATCCATTCCTGCGGTAACGGCCACTTATGGTTTCGCTCTTACAGCGAGTCACTTGGAAAAACGGAACGCCGCCCGGCCCCAAGTAACCAAGGGCTCTTGCCCCTGGCGTTCGGTGCCTCGCTGGGGCTCGGCATGCCCTCGCTCCGGTCCTGCTCCGTGGGCCCGCCGCGCTGGGCCATCCATGGCCCAGCGCGGCTAAACCGGCATCCATGCCGGTTTGCCCACTGCGCAGAACCTCCACTCGGCCTCTCGATGGGGCAAGAAAATCAAAAGCAAAAGCAGAGCAAAAGCCAAAGCGAGGCGAGCTAACGCTCGACCTCGTTGTCAGGTGGTGCGCGTTCCCCTGTAGGAGCTGGCTTGCCAGCGATGGCGGCCTCAAGACCAACCCAATGTTCAAGGCGGCCGCGTCAAACCGTCATGTTCAACGGCAAAAAACGCATCAATGCAGCGACAACGGCTTCCGGTGCATCTTCCTGAACCAGATGCCCGGCTTTGGCCACCGCATGAAACTGCGCCCCCGGAATCATGGCCTGCAGGGCCCGCCCGCGATCGATGGGAATCCACTGGTCGTCCTCGCCCCAGAGAATCTGCACCGGGCAGCGAATCGTCGGGTACAGCCCCTCGGCCTCGCGGGTGTAGCGCTCGTCCATCTGCGCGATCTGGCGATAGAACGCCGCCTGCCCCGGATCGCCCAGCCACGGTTGCACATAGGGTGCGAGTTCGTCATCCGGGATGTCGCGCTTGATCGCCCCGCGGATATAAGCCGGGACTATGGCCCGCTGAATGTAGTCCGGCACACCGCTGAACGCAGCTTGGTGCTGACGCACATGTTGCACGAACGGCGAACCCCAGGGCGTCAGTGCCACCGGGTCGATCAGCGTGAGGCTGCGGTAATCCTTGCCGTTGAGCAAATGGCAGCGCAGGGCGGTTGCCCCGCCAAAGTCGTGGGCCACTACGTCCGGGTGATCCAGGCCCCAGTGTTCCAGCAACTGCGCCATTAACTGGTTTTGCACACCCAGGGAGACGTCGCCATCGACCTTTTCCGATTGCCCGTAGCCCAGCAGGTCGAAGTAGTGCACCCGATGCGTGGTGATGAAGTGCGGCGCAATCCGGTGCCAGACATGGGAAGAGAAGGGCGTGCCATGCACGAACACCAGCGGCGGGCCATCGCCGCGCACGGCATAGCGAACGGAATGCCCATTGAAGCGATAGCTTTGAGCCAGCGGCCAGTCAGTCATGTGCGTGTCCTCTTGGCAGGTGCGAGCCAAAAAGCATAGGCATAAAAAAACCACCGGTCTCGGTGGTTTTTTTGATCGATTGGCTCACTCGCCGCGATAGATGCACCCGCTGGTGCAGGTCTCGTGAATCCGGATGGCGCTCAATTCCGGCAGCAGCGGCTTGAGCTCAGCCCAGATGAATTTGGCCAGCACTTCACTGGTCGGATTCTCCAGGCCAGGAATATCGTTCAGGTAGTTGTGGTCCAGACGCTCATACAGCGGCTTGAAGATCGCCTTGATTTCCGAAAAGTCACGAATCCAGCCGGTGTGCGGATCGAGGTCGCCACTGAGGTGAATCGCCACTTTGAACGAGTGACCGTGCAGGCGGCCGCACTTGTGGCCGTCCGGGACGTGGGGCAGGCGGTGGGCGGATTCGAAGGTAAATTCTTTGAAGATTTCCACAGTGGTTTCAGCTCTGTTCAGGTGGCGATCGCCGCGGCGATGTGGGCAGGTGGCGAGTTTAACAGCTTGTCCTGACTAAAGGGTCAGCAAGCGTTCGGCGAGACGACCGTTGGCCGCCAGTTCGAGAAACTCGTCGCCCAGGCGGCGGCTTTCATCCATGGTCGTGCGCCAGTATTTCTGACGGCTCGGGGCGTCGCCCATGAAACGCTTGAAGTCATTGCGGTCTGGCAATTTGCCATAGGGCAGGCGCGCCAGGTGCTCCTTCGAAGGCGCCAGCAGCAGCACATCCTGCAAGCGCTTGGGGCAGGCGCGACGCCATGGCAGGGTCTTGTCGAACCAGCCGGGAATCACCCGGTCGGTGAAGTGCGGATAAAGCACGATGTCGTTGCCGCTGTAGGGCAAGTCCAGGTGATAGTCCAGCAGACCGCCATCGCGGAATGTACCCGTACCTGCGCCAGGAAGATGACGCACGCCTTCCATCACCATCGGGATAGAACCCGAGGCGAGCAGGGCTTGGCGCAGATTGGCGCTGTCCAGGGCGACGAAGCGCGACGGAAAGTCGTTCAGCGCGTTGACCGGCGGTGCCAGGCGCGGATCGTGGATGATCAGCCGCTCGAAGTGCCGGGACAGCCGCGCACGACCGCGCAGGTTGTCGGCGATCACTGACGACAGGCCCAGGCCCAGTCGGCCCCGGTGGTCGTCCGCGAGCAGTCCGTGGCTTTTGACCACCATGATATTCAAGCGGTAATGGGGGTTGTCGAGCACAGCCGCGTCACGCCCGTCGAGCAGATCATCGAGCATGCGCCGGGAGCTTTCGCTGATCTGCGCCATGGTCACGCCTTTGGCAAAGTTCTGCTCGGTGTACAGCTGGCCGAGGCGCCGCAGGCCTTCGGCGGCATCCGGCAGGCAGGCACTGGCGAAACGCCAGGAGCCCACCGATGCACCGATCAACGAGCGCTCGCGCGGCACCGCCGGCAACCATTCGCCAAACAAGGCCAGGTCCAGTCCCTGAATGCCCAAGGCCTTGGGACCGCCGGCGGCACCGGGCAGCGTGCCGACATCGGCGGCGCTCAAGCCGTTCTGGCGAATGCGTGCCAGTGCCCGGGCGCCGGCCTTGAGCGTCAGGGAGGGGAACTTGATATGGATAGCGGTCATACCGGTCTCGAATGCGGGCGAACCGGCGGATTATAAGCGTGCTTACACGCAATTTCCCTGACGTGGTTCCCGTCTTTGGCCGATGACCGCTTGCGTGGGCCGTTTACTGGCGTGAAGTGACTTTGTCCGACGAGGCTACAGTACCGCCGCCGCAATTGATGTAAGAAGACGATTTCAGCCAACGCTGGTCCGGATAGTAGGAAAACAGCAGCTGTCCATCCTTCATCGAGTCAATCAGGCGATGAGCGATGGCGGGCCTGACCGCCGGGCAACCCAGGCTCCTGCCGATCCGGCCGTTGGCGCGAGCCAGCACCGGGCTGACATAGGGCGCGCCGTGAATGACGATGGCCCGGTCAAAGGCGTTATCGTTGAAGCCAGGCTCCAGGCCTTCCATGCGCAAGGAATAGCCGTTCTTGCCGACGTAACTCTGTTGGGTGCGGTACAGGCCAAGGCTGGTGGCGAAGCTTTCATTCTGGTTGGAAAACTGGGTGGTCATGTTTTCGCCGCTGTTGCGGCCATGGGCGACAAGTTCGTGGAACAGCAGCTTGCGTTTTTTCAGATCGAACACCCACAGGCGTTGTTCGGTCGAAGGTAGGGAATAATCGATCACTGCTAGTCTCTGTGCCGGAACAGAGCCTTGGGCGCGGGTACACTGTGTGGCGCGAACTGCCAGGGCAATGACCTTGGCATTGGCGTTTGGAGCCGCTTTGGCCAGCGCGACTTCGAGCGAATCGGCGTAGGCTGACGGGAGGATAGCCGACGTCAGCAACAGGGCTGTCAGGCTAAAGCGATGTAGCGCCATAAAAATGTCTCTTCAGGAATATTTCGAGTCTAGCAGTGAGTTGGACGCTAGCCCTTTGATTACAGGCGATTAAGGATTATCCATGGGTCAATTAACAAGGTCATTCGTCATAAGCCGTGTATTTTTTATGGTCTTTCTGATCAGCGGCGCTGCGATGGGTGAAACTTCGCCGATCGTGCCGGTATCTCCGGCGCCAGTGAGTGTGCTCGGTGCTGCGCCCGATGACGTCGTTGGTCAGGCCATCCAGGCGGAGCTCGAACCGCTGCAATCTTCATTCCCGCCTCTGTTGACCTCGCGCAAACATCAACGGGTGGATGTCGCCCGGGTAGTCCTGGATTTCTATTCGCATCGCAATTTCCGCGCCGCCTGGACCAACGGGCGAGATGTCAGCCAGTTGCTCCAAGGACTTGATGGTACCCAGGCCGATGGCCTGATCCCCGAGGATTACCGGGCTGGCGAACTGGCCCAGGCGCAACTGGCGCTGCAGGCCACGGCGCCGACGCCGGCGCCGGCGCAATGGGCGGCTTTCGACATCGCGGCAACTCGTACGTACATCACGGCGCTGCTGCAGTTGCGCCGTGGCAAGGTAGATCCGGCCCGGTTGGATTTTCACTGGAACTTCGAGCCCGAGGGCATTGACCCGCGCGAGGATATGAACAGCTTCTTTACTGCCCTGGATGATCACGACGTCGCTCGTGCGTTCGTTCTGGCGCCACCTCAGGAGGCGGTTTATCGCAGCCTGCGCGAGAGCCTTGCGCAGTTGCGCCAGATTCGTGACGCCGGTGGTTGGCCAAAAGTCGCCGAAGGGCAGTCGCTCAAGCCCGGCATGGACAATGCCGCTGTCAGGCAATTGCGCGCACGCCTGGTGGCAGCCGGTTATCTGGACCCGCACAAATCGAAGCGTACCGATTACGACGACAGTGTCATCGCCGCGGTGAAGAAGTATCAGCTCGAACAGTACCTCGGCGCCGATGGCGTGGCGGGGGCGACGACGCTGGCGGCACTGAATGTGCCGGTCGAGGCGCGAATCGATCAGGTGCGGGTGAACATGGAGCGGGCGCGCTGGCTGCTCTATAAGCTGCAAGGCACGTTTGTCATCGTCGATATCGCCGGCTACAAGGTCGCCCTGTACCGCGACGGCCAGCCGGTCTGGCGTTCCCGGGTGCAGGTCGGCAAACCGTTTCGCAGCACGCCGGTGTTCCAGTCGGAAATCACCTACGTCACGTTCAACCCCACCTGGACCGTTCCGCCGACGATTCTGGTCAAGGATATGTTGCCCAAGATCCAGCAGAATCCGGGCTACCTCGCGGCCAACCGGATTCGCGCTCTGGACCGCGAAGGCAACACGCTCGATCCGTCGACCGTCGACTGGTCCAACGCGCGCGGCATCACGCTGCGCCAGGACGCCGGTCCGGAAAACTCACTGGGGCAGGTGGTCATCCGCTTCCCCAACGACTATGCGATCTACCTCCACGACACCCCCCATCGCGAGCTGTTTGCCAAATCCATGCGGGCCACCAGCTCCGGCTGCATCCGGGTGGAGAATCCGTTGCAGTTGGTCGAACTGCTGTTCAACGACCCTGTGCGCTGGAATTCGGCGGGTATTCAAAAGCAACTGGCCAACGGTAGAACCGAAAACATCAAGCTTCCCGTCAAGGTGCCCGTGCTGCTGGCCTATTGGACGGTGGACCTGAATACCGACGGACGGGTGACGTTCAAACCCGACGTTTACGGTTACGATTCCCCGGTGCTGCGACTCTTGAACCAGCCGTCCAAGTTGCCCGCTCTGGAGTTGCAACGTGCAGAACCGCCAATGGTGGTCACAGGCCAGGACAAATCGTAACCCCAGGCGTCTTTTCGAGATGCCGAGCCGAAGGTTTACCCGCTGAAAACTATCGACATGGAAGTGGGTCACAGTTGATCAATAACAGGGATAGAGACATTGACGATGGATGTTGCCGATAAAAAAATGACACACATCACAGATTCGTTTCGGGTGCATGATCTGGATGAGTGCCGCAACACTCAAACGGGTCCCGTGTTCATCGTGGCGTCGGGTGCGTCGGCAAAAGATTTCCCGTTACACAAGTATGCCGGCGTTCCAATGATCACCATGAACGGTGCCATTTCGAAATTCACCGGGACGGGGATCAAGCCGTACTTCTATGTCTGTACGGATCAGGGTTTTTCCGAGCAGCAACCGGAACTGTTTACCGAAGCCATGCGCCTCAGCGAGCGGGTTGCGCTGTGGGAAAAACATATCTGGCACACCTCGGTAAAGCCTCAGGGCAAGCTGTACTTGCTGAGCCGGGCACCCAGGCTTTCGTGGAGCGAATTTTTCAGGACAGACAAGGATTTGGTCAGGGTCCGCAGGCTAGGCAGTGGCCGCAACAAAACCCTGGGTTTCAGCAAGAATCTCAAACGTGGTTTTTTTGACGCCCGTACCGTCGCCTACCTGGCTTTGCAGCTTGCCTACCACCTGGGATTTACCCGGGTATTCCTGGTGGGCGTCGACCTGGACCCGACGGCGGGGCGCTTCTATGAGAGGTCGGGCAGTTTCGCTTCTCCCTGTGTGCTCGATGAGCATTTTCATACGCGAATCCTGCCGTCGTTCAAGATCCTGTCGCAGCAGGTGGTGAACAAGGATTTTCAGGTTTACAACCTGTCCGACATCTCGAAAATTCCACCGCGGGTGATCCCCCGGATGACGCTGCAAGAGCTCGACAGGTTGCTCTGACGGATCACGCGACATTAATTATTTCGACTCACTCTCGTGGTGCGAAAGCGCTGGTGGCTATGCCAAAGTAGCGGCTTTTGATCGACCCATCGTCGGTCAAGCCACCCTGCGGGAGCGTGCCGATGAACAGACTTTACGCCGTGGTCGCGCTGATCCTGTTGACGTTCGCCAGCGTCGGCACGAGCAGCGCCCGGGACTCGCGAAATGGCGGGCCGGCATCCGTGGCAGGGGTGTTTGATTACTACCTGTTGGCGCTGTCCTGGTCACCCACTTACTGCCTGACCCATGCTGACGACGCGCAATGTTCCGGCAAAGGCTATGGCTTTGTACTTCACGGCCTCTGGCCGCAATACACCGGGGGCGGTTGGCCGAAGTCCTGCGCGCCGAGGGAGAAGCTCTCGGCAGAGGAGCGGGCCAAGGGCTTGATGTTATACCCGTCGAGGAAACTACTCGAGCACGAATGGGCCAAGCACGGCACGTGCAGCGGCCTCGGCGCCGACGGGTACCTGGAGGCCTCCGACAAGGCCCTGGGCGCGGTCAGCATTCCCGAGCAACTGCAACCCTTGAGCACCACGCATTATTTTACAGCCGCGGACATAACGCGGATGTTCCGCCAGAGCAATCCGCAGA
The DNA here is from genome assembly GCF_035064975.1 of Pseudomonas sp. YuFO20. Classification (NCBI taxonomy): domain Bacteria; kingdom Pseudomonadati; phylum Pseudomonadota; class Gammaproteobacteria; order Pseudomonadales; family Pseudomonadaceae; genus Pseudomonas; species Pseudomonas sp. YuFO20. The sequence goes on along the minus strand of NZ_JAXDEO010000020.1, from coordinate 22,395 downwards.
TTCCGGCGGATGGCATTGTGGTGATCTGCAACGGGCCGCAGTTGTCGGAGGTTCGGGTCTGCATGGACAAGGACCTGGCGTTTGCCTCTTGCGGCAAAGGCGTGAAGACCCAATGCCGCGCCGGGGATATCCGGGTTCCACCTTTGCGCTGATCAGAGCGCCAGTCCTGCCTGTACCACCGACAGCAGATTGTTTTCTGTCAGCGCCACCGCATCCGGTCGCGTGGCAGCCTGCTCGATCCCTTGCAGCCACCAATGTGTTGCACCGTGTTCGTCCACGGTGCGCAACAGGGCAAGTTCGTTGCCCTGGCAGTGAATTTCGACTCGCCCTTCGCCATCCGCCGTAAAGCGCGCAACAGGGTCGAACGTGATGCTCAGGCGATTGGCGCTGATCACCAGTTGGTCGATGGCATAGTCGAACGTGTCACCCAGCGGGTGACTCTCGAAGACGTGAGTGGGGTTGCGCCGCAGGACCAGACCGGCCTCGGTCAAAGGCTGCAGCCAGGCCTCGATCTGGTGATACAGCTCGTAGACCTGGCCCGGCCAGCTGTCGATCGCCTGATCAATGCCGGTAGATCGGGTCTGTTTCAATTTTATCGCGAGCTCGTCTGCCTTGCTCATGTTCAATTCCCTGACGTGGTGTAAGACACATCCTAGCTGCTTGAGGGCGATCAGGTTGTTGTCCTGCGTCAGGCCCTCTGACGGTTTCCAGGTGGGCGGGGCAACCATTTGGCGTCTGGTGCCCTTTTCCCGTTTGGAACACCGTAGACTTGGCGCCCGAAACCAGGGGCATGGGGTGTCGCTCATGCCTTGCCCTTTCAGGGAGCGCATTTTTGCCAACACGCCTTGATGACCTGTACCACGCCCCCGGCGTCGCCCTGAAGCGCATCCCGCTGCGCAAGGCGGCAGTGTGGTTTATCGGCACGGTGTGCCTGTGCCTGTGCGCCTTGCTTTATCTGCAACTGGAACAATCCCGGCGCCACGACCTGAGCCAGGCCCAGGTCGCTTCGTCGAACCTGACGCGGGCCATGGCACAGCAGGCCGAAGACACCTTTATGCAAGCCGACCTGGTGCTGACCAGCCTGGTTGACTGGATCCAGGCCGACGGGTTCGGCGCGGCCCAGCGTCCGCGCTTGCAGAAGACCTTCACCCGACGGGTGCAGGCGCTCAGCCAATTGCACGGCATCCTGCTGTTCGACCAAAAGGGCCAGTGGGTCGTCACCTCATTTGCGGCACTGCCTCGCGGCAGCGGCGTGGCAGATCGCGAGTACTTCAAGTTTCACCAACAGAACGTCTCGACCGTGGCGCACATCGGCCCGGCCATCCGCAGTCGGGAAAATGGCGAATGGATCATTCCGATCTCCCGGCGGGTCAACGACCGCAATGGCCAGTTCCAGGGGGTGCTGTTGGCCGGGATCAAGATGTCGTACTTCGAGCAGTTCTTCAAAAGCTTCAGTATCGACGACAACGGCGCGATGTTTCTGGCGCTGACCGATGGCACGCTGCTGGCCCGTCGACCCTATGTGCAGGCGCAGATCGGTACCTCATTGGCCAAGGGGGAAATCTTTCAGAACCTGTTGCCCCAGGCGACTTCCGGCAACGCGATGTTCGCTTCCCAGGTGGATGGCATTGTCCGCCTGTATGGCTATCGGCAGCTGGAGGCATACCCCCTCGTGGTCTCGGCGGCCTCGTCCCGGGACTCGATCCTGGCGGACTGGTACGACACGGCGTTTCGTTCCAGTGCGATCGTCGTGCTGGTGATGCTGGGCGTTGGCCTGATCGGTTGGGTGTTCATTCGCCAGGTGCGTGTCGGTGAGCAGGTCGAGGCGGATTTGCGCATGGCTCAGCAGGCGCTGGAGCTGATTGCCACCCACGACAGTCTGACCGGCCTGGCCAATCGGAGGCTGTTCGAGCGAGCCCTGGATATCGAATTCGGCCGCGGCGCCCGGCAAAACAGCCCGTTGAGCCTGATCATGCTCGATATCGATTTCTTCAAGCGCTACAACGACACCTACGGTCATGTGGTGGGCGATCACTGCCTGGCCGAAGTGGCCCGGGCCGTGAAAAGCTGCTGCCATCGCAAGGCCGACCTGGCGGTGCGTTACGGTGGAGAAGAGTTTGCGGTGTTGCTGCCTGACACCGATCTCCATGGTGCCATGACCCTCGCCGAACAGATTCGCCGCAGCGTCATGGGCAAGAACATCGTCCATACGGGCTCGCCTACCGGATACGTGACCGTAAGCCTCGGTTGTTATTCGTTCGTGCCGACGGGGCGTGACAGCATGGAGGTGTTCATCCAGCGCGCGGATGCTGCCCTGTATCAGGCCAAACATTCGGGTAGAAACCGTTCGGCGGTGTTGTCGATGGAGGGCGGGGTCGAGGCGCTGATGCGATCGGATCGTTGAGGCGAGGTTCGATTGCCCGATTGTCCGCCTGTCAGAACTTGGGCAATTGATCGTCTAGAGTTGCGGTAGCTCTGCCGCTCCCGGCAGATCTCCCCATCGCACGGACGATCGCCACCATGTCGATAACCCAAGCATTGACCGCCATTGCCCTTACCCTTGTGTCCAGCGCTGTCTTGCCGCTGGTCAGTCATGCGCAAGCGAAAATGACCGCAGAAGAAGCCCACGCCATCGGCGTGGATGCCTACGTTTATTTTTATCCGCTGTTGACCATGGACATCACCCGCAAGCAATTCACCAACATCGAACCGGGCAAGGAGTTCGGCAAGGGCCCGATGAACATGTTCGTGAGTGTGCCCGAGTACCCGCCGGCGAATTTCAAAGGGGTGGTGCGCTCGAACTTCGACACCTTGTATTCCATTGCATGGCTCGACCTGACCAAGGAGCCGCTGGTCATCGCCGCCCCGGACACCGCCGGACGTTTTTACTTGCTGCCGATGCTCGACATGTGGAGTGACGTATTCGCATCGCCCGGATGGCGCACCACGGGTACCGACGCCGCGCAATTCCTGGTAACGCCACCGGGCTGGACCGGCACTGTGCCTGCTGGACTCAACCACCTGCCGGCGCCGACGCCCTTTGTCTGGGTCATCGGGCGAACCAAGACCGATGGCGCGGCGGACTACGCGGCGGTGCACAAGATCCAGGCCGGCTACACCGTGACGCCGTTGTCGCGGCTGGGCAAGGGCGCAGAGCTGGTCAGTGTCAAGATCGACCCGGCCGTGGACATGACGACCCCACCGAAAATCCAGGTCGACAACCTGTCGGCGGCCGACTTCTTCGCCTATGCCGCCGAACTGCTCAAGGTGCATCCCGCCCACAGCACCGATCAGCCGCTACTGGCGCAGCTCAAGCGTATCGGCATCGAGCCGGGCAAGTCGTTCGACATGAATGCACTGGACCCGGAAATAAAAGCCGCCCTGGAGACTGCACCCAAGGACGCACAAGCGCTGATGGCGTGGAAGGTGCCGACCCTGGCGCGAGTAGTCAACGGGTGGTCGATGAACACCGACACCATGGGCGTCTACGGCAACTACTACCTCAAGCGCGCGATCGTGGCGCAGATGGGGCTCGGCGCCAACTTGCCCGAAGACGCGATTTATCCGTTGAATATGGGCGATGAAAACGGCAAGACCCTCGATGGAGCGCACAAGTACGTACTGCATTTCCCCAAGGACGAGACGCCTCCGGTGAACGCCTTCTGGTCGATCACGCTGTACGACCCCGAAGGTTTCCAGGTGGGCAACGGGCTCAACCGCTTCGCGGTCAGCAGCTGGATGCCGTTCAAGAGCAACGCCGACGGTTCGCTGGATATCTATTTCCAGAACGAAAGCCCCGGCAAGGAGCTGGAAGCCAATTGGCTGCCGGCGCCCAAGGGGCCGTTCAACCTGACCATGCGCTTGTACGGTCCGAAGGCCGAGGCGTTGAATGGCAAGTGGAATCCTCCGGCGGTCAAGCAGATGTAGGCGCATCCTATAAAGGCAGCCGACGCTGAATCACCATCGGCTGCCTTTACGCGTTCAGCTACCCGTCCCGCCGCCAGCCCCGCCAGTCCCGCCGCCGGCCCCGGTACCCCCTCCGGCACCCGAACTGCTGCTGCCACCCGCACTCCCACTCGAAGAGCCGGTTGCGCCACCGTCACCGGCGTTGCCGCCCGAGGGCGAGCTTGGCGTGTTGTCGGGCGGCATGACCGGGCCGCTGGTAGCACCGGATTTGGTGCCCGTCGCGTCAGCGCCATCGCCGGATTCTGCGAAAGTGGCCAAGGGCGCCGCGCAGAGCAATCCAGCGAGAAACAGCGAAGTGATTTTGGTGTTGATCATGGTCCGTCTCCAAAAGATGAGTCGTTACCTGAAGTTGGTGTGAAGGGCAGGGTGGTTGGTGCCGGCTGGATGACGAGTGGCACAGGCCGTGACCGACCGAACACCTTGCAGGCGGCGCGGTCACACCCAAAAGGCCCAGCCAAACGGGACGGTGGTCATGAAAAAGTTGCGAATCGCGACGTTCAACGTCAACGGCATGCGCGCCCGCCTGCCGAATCTGTTGGCCTGGCTGGAGCGTGAGCAGCCGGACATCGCCTGTCTGCAGGAGCTCAAGTCGGTCGACAGCGCATTTCCCGCCGCGCAGCTTGAGGCCATCGGCTACGGGGCGATCTGGCAGGGGCAAGCGTCGTGGAACGGGGTGGCGATACTGGCCCGGGATGCGCAGCCGCTGGAAAGCCGCCGAGGTCTGCCGGGCGATGACGACGATAATCACAGTCGGTATCTGGAAGCGGCCGTCCACGGGGTGCTGGTGGGTTGCCTGTATTTGCCCAATGGCAATCCGCAACCCGGGCCGAAGTTCGATTACAAGCTGGCCTGGTTCGAGCGCCTGATACGCTACGCGCAATCGCTGCAGGGCAGCGAGCATCCGGTGGTGCTGGCGGGTGACTACAATGTGGTGCCCACCGATCTCGACATCTATAACCCGCGTTCCTGGCTCAAGGATGCCTTGCTGCAACCCGAGAGCCGTGAGTGTTATCAGCGTCTGCTGGACCAGGGCTGGACCGATGCCGTACGTCATCTGTATCCGCAGGAGAGGGTCTACACCTTCTGGGACTATTTTCGCCAGCACTGGCAAAAGAACTCCGGCTTGCGCATCGATCACCTGTTGCTCAACCCGGCCTTGAGTCCTTACCTCGAAGAAGCCGGGGTCGATGCCTGGGTGCGCAACGAGCCCCATGCCAGCGACCATGCGCCCACCTGGATTCAATTGGGCTCGCGCAAGCGCCGGTGAATTGTCTTGCCGGCCGATTGGCTAAATCAATTGTCGGCCGTGGCCCTTCATCCTTTATACATAGCCCCCCTGGCGGAGCGATCCGCAGCTTGCGTGCATAAGGATCAAGCGATGAGCGAGCCACGTCTGACTAACCTTGCGTCATACCTGCAACGTCTGGGCTTCGATGCTCCCCCGGCACCGACCCTTGACACCCTGCGCCTGCTTCAATTGCGCCACACCGGCGCCTTTGTGTTTGAAAACCTCACTACGCTGGCGGGCGAGCCGGTGCGCATCGATCTGACGTCGATCGAGCAAAAGGTCCTGCAGGATGGACGTGGCGGTTACTGCTACGAGCTCAACTGTCTGTTTCTGGCTTTGCTGCAGGCGCTTGGCTACGAAGCGCGGGGCATCAGCGGGCGTGTGGTGATGGGCCAGCCAGAAGGCGCCTGGACCGCTCGAACGCACCGCTTGAGCCTGGTGACGCTCGATGGCGTGCGCTACATCACTGACGTCGGCTTCGGCGGCATGGTGCCCACCGCACCGCTGTTGCTCGACAGCCGTGATGAACAGTCGACGCCTCACGAGCCGTATCGGATCGAGCAGCATGCCGACGGCTACACCCTTCGCGCGAAGGTCGGGGAGGAGTGGCGCGCGATGTACATCTTCGACCTGCAACGCCAGGAGGACATCGATTACGCCGTCGGCAACTGGTATGTCTCGACCCACCCCGAATCGTCCTTCGCCAGGCAACTGATGGTGGCGCGGACGGGGGAGGGCTGGCGTCGTACCCTCAATAACGGCAGCTTTGCGATCCATCGCATGGGGCATGACAGCGAACGCCGGGAAGTGGCCGATGTGCAGGAGTTGATGGGTGTACTGGAAAGCGAGTTCGGGATTCGGGTGCCAAACAATGCGACATTGATGCGCACACTTGAGAGATTGATAGTGCCGCAATAGGCGGTTCATCGTGCACACAAAAAAGGGGCAGATTGGATCAGCCTGCCCCTTTTTCGTGCCTACGGACGGGCTTCGGGCTCCATCAGCCGCTGAATTTCGCTAAGGGCTTGCGCGAGCTTTTTTTCCAGGCTTTTCAGATCAGAGCCGGTGATCCCCTTTTTCAGGTGTTTAACAGTTCCGGTCCCTGCCTTGTCGTGTTCGGTCAGCAACGCCCGGCGCAGCGTGTTGTTGATCGCGGTCTGGTAGCCATAACCCTCGCTTTCCGCGAGCGCTCGCGCTGCCTCGATGACGACGTCGTCGAGCATGATGGTGATGCGGGTCTTGCCTTTGCCGGGGGCAACCGCCCCGCGGCTGGCATGGCTGAAGTCGTACTCGTCTTTCATGGGTCAAGCCTCCAGATACTGGCGGCGCTCGTTTTTGCTGGCGAGGCGCGCGGAAATGATTCGAACGAAATTCGGTTCACGGTAGGTGTATGCAACGACCAGCACACGCCCCTTGCCATCCAGCCCCATGATGATCCAGCGCGGTTCATCATGGTGATCGTCCTGCAAGGTCAGGGCACGTTCGTCGTAGAACACGGGCTCTGTCTCTGCGAGGCTGATGCCCAGATGCTTGAGTTTGTTGGCCGCGTTCTTCGCCTTGTGATACTGAATTTCGAATGGCTTCATTATGCATACTTTATATGTATTTGGAAGACGGCGATTACTACCGATGGTCGCCATGAATTCAAAAGACTAGTGGGCGCAGGACAATGGGCCGGACGGATGTATTTCAAGGTTTTTTACGAGAAGGAGCGTGGTGGCACACAGTCTGCATGAACGACCGTTCATAATTTGACTGGCAAGTTGTATACAACTCTATGGACATTTGTCCTGAGTATTGAATACAGTGTGCGCATAACAAAAACCAGGGAACCCCCTAACATGAAAACGCCCCATGTTTCACACCAACGGCCTGAAGATGAAAATCTCGGGATCGGCGCGAATATGGCTTACGGCCTGCAACATGTTCTGACCATGTACGGTGGCATCGTCGCGGTGCCTTTGATCATTGGTCAGGCGGCCGGCCTCTCGCCGGCGGACATTGGATTGTTGATTGCTGCTTCATTGTTTGCGGGGGGGCTGGCCACGTTGCTGCAAACCCTGGGTCTACCGTTTTTCGGTTGTCAGTTGCCGCTGGTGCAGGGTGTGTCGTTTTCCGGCGTCGCAACCATGGTGGCGATCGTCAGCAGTGGAGGCGAGGGTGGATTTCAGTCAATCCTGGGGGCGGTGATAGCCGCGTCCCTGATCGGGTTGCTGATCACACCGGTGTTCTCGCGAATTACCAAGTTCTTCCCGCCGCTGGTCACGGGTATCGTGATCACCACCATCGGCCTGACGCTGATGCCGGTGGCGGCACGCTGGGCCATGGGTGGCAACAGTCATGCCCCTGACTTTGGCAGCATGGCCAACATCGGCCTGGCAGCGATGACGCTGGTGTTGGTGCTGTTGCTGAGCAAGATCGGCAGCGCCACCATCTCCCGGTTGTCGATCCTGTTGGCGATGGTCATCGGTACGGTCGTCGCGGTGTTCCTCGGCATGGCGGATTTCTCCTCCGTCGGCCAGGGCCCGATGTTCGGTTTCCCTACACCTTTCCACTTCGGCATGCCGACCTTCCACTTCGCGGCGATCCTGTCGATGTGCATCGTGGTCATGGTGACCCTGGTGGAGACGTCCGCCGATATCCTGGCCGTGGGTGAAATCATCGACACCAAGGTCGATTCCAAGCGCCTGGGCAATGGTCTGCGCGCGGACATGCTGTCGAGCATGATCGCACCGATCTTCGGCTCCTTCACCCAAAGCGCCTTCGCCCAGAACGTCGGGCTGGTGGCGGTGACCGGGATCAAGAGCCGCTATGTGGTGGCCACCGGTGGCCTGTTCCTGGTGATCCTCGGCCTGCTGCCGTTCATGGGGCGCGTCATCGCCGCCGTGCCGACTTCGGTCCTCGGCGGGGCCGGTATCGTGCTGTTCGGCACCGTCGCGGCCAGTGGCATTCGTACACTGTCCAAGGTCGACTACCGCAACAACGTCAACCTGATCATTGTCGCGACCTCCATCGGTTTCGGCATGATCCCGATTGCCGCGCCAAACTTCTACGATCACTTCCCAAGCTGGTTCGCGACGATCTTCCATTCGGGCATCAGCTCTTCGGCAATCATGGCCATCGTGCTCAACCTGACCTTCAACCACCTCACCGCCGGTAACTCCGACCAGCAGTCGGTGTTTGCGGCGGGTACCGAGCGGGTGCTGCGCTACCAGGACCTGGCGGCATTGCGCGAAGGGGATTACTTCAGCGACGGCAAGTTGCACGACTGTGACGGCAAGGAAATTCCAGTGGTTGAGGTGGATCACGGGCATGGCGAGCCACGGGCGGTGCATGCCAAAAGCAGTGAGCATGTCTGACGGTTTAAACGCTTAAGATCAAAAGATCGCAGCCTGCGGCAGCTCCTACATGCCGCAGGCTGTGGTTTTTTTACTTTTCCATCGGCCACAAAAAAGCCCCTGAATCTTTCGATTCAGGGGCTTTTCGATTTTGCTGTCTGGCTCCACGACCTGGACTCGAACCAGGGACCCAGTGATTAACAGTCACTTGCTCTACCAACTGAGCTATCGCGGAATGGCGCCTATGTTACTGATTCAAAAAGAGAAGTCAAGCATTTGATAGCAGCGGGAGGGTTTTCTCGGGATGGACGGTGGTTTATCGGTGATTGGCGGTTACCGGAATTGCCTGTGGGGGCTAACATGGCGGCCCGGAAGTGGTTACACGCGCTGCCGGCCATTCGCCGATAAGGTAAGCGCCATGACTTGCTTGACCGCCACACAACCTCGAAGCAACGGGGTGTTCCCATGAGCATCGCGCAAATCAGCCTGCCCAAGGGGGTCGGCCCGCACGCCGAAAAACTGTTTGATGCCATCACCCAGGCCAGCAACGCCGATGAGCTGAACCGTGCAGGGGGGAAGGCCGAGGGGTTTGTCCTGGGCCTGGAAAGCACCAAGGCGATCAAGAGCCAGGTTGCTGAATCGCTGTATGTCGCCTATGACGACGCTGCCAGCCAGCGCGCGAGCGAACTGGCCTAGCCGCCGAAGGTAATGGTGCCCAGCATCAGTTTGGCGTAGAGCGCGGTGGCGCCCAGTTGCACCAGCCACAGGGCCAGGCCGCCGAGAAACACGCCGGCAGCGACTTGCATCACCAGGTTGTTGCCGCGTTGTTTGGCCGGGGTGCGGGGGATGAAGTCATCCAGGTCATCGCGGTCGGCACGTAGGTCATCGTTTTTCATATCGGCTCTCATAAGTATCTCGGGTGTACACATAACTTGTGGGAGCGGGCTTGCTCGCGAAGACGACAGCACATTCAACATTAATGTGGCAGTCAGAACGCATTCGCGAGCAAGCCCGCTCCCACATTTTGATCTGTGTGCAGTTTAGAGGGGGAGGTCATGGCTTTGAGAATTATCTGCGACAAATAAAAAACGGGAAGCCCAAAGGCTTCCCGTTTTTCGTACCACGCGAAAGTCAGATCACCTGAACAATCGCATCCGTCACAACCTGGATGTTGCTCTGGTTCAACGCAGCCACGCAGATACGGCCGGTGTCCAGGGCGTAGATGCCGAACTCGTTGCGCAGGCGATGCACTTGTTCAACCGACAGACCGGAGTAGGAGAACATGCCGCGCTGACGACCGACGAAGCTGAAATCGCGCTGCGGCGCGTTTTTCGCCAGGGTGTCGACCATCTGCGTGCGCATGCCACGAATGCGAAGGCGCATTTCGGCCAGCTCGGCTTCCCACTGGGCGCGCAGTTCCGGGCTGTTGAGCACGGCAGCGACGATGCTTGCGCCGTGGGTCGGCGGGTTGGAGTAGTTGGTGCGGATCACACGTTTGACTTGCGACAGGACGCGTGCGCTTTCTTCTTTCGATTCGCTGACGATCGACAGGGCACCAACGCGCTCGCCGTACAACGAGAACGATTTGGAGAACGAGCTGGAGACGAAGAAGGTCAGGCCCGATTCGGCGAACAGGCGCACGGCAGCGGCGTCTTCGTCGATGCCATCGCCGAAACCCTGGTACGCCATGTCGAGGAACGGCACGTGACCTTTGGCTTTCACCACTTCCAGGACGTTGTTCCAGTCCGCGGGGCTCAGGTCCACGCCGGTCGGGTTGTGGCAGCAGGCGTGCAGGACAATGATCGAGCCGGACGGCAGGGCGTTCAGGTCTTCCAGCAGGCCCGCGCGGTTCACGTCGTGGGTCGCGGCATCGTAGTAGCGATAGTTCTGCACCGGGAAACCGGCGGTTTCGAACAGCGCGCGGTGGTTTTCCCAGCTCGGGTCGCTGATCGCCACGACGGCGTTTGGCAGCAGTTGCTTGAGGAAGTCGGCACCGATTTTCAGGGCGCCGGTACCGCCAACGGCCTGGGTGGTGATGACGCGGCCAGCGGCGATCAGCGGCGAATCATTGCCGAACAGCAGTTTTTGCACGGCCTGGTCGTAGGCGGCGATGCCGTCGATTGGCAGGTAGCCACGGGAAGCGTGTTGAGCGACGCGAATGGTTTCGGCTTCGACAACGGCGCGCAGGAGTGGAATTTTCCCCTCCTCGTTGCAGTAAACACCGACGCCCAAGTTGACCTTGTTGGTACGGGTATCGGCGTTGAATGCTTCGTTGAGGCCCAGGATTGGATCGCGTGGTGCCATTTCGACAGCGGAGAACAGGCTCATTTTTGCGGCGGCTCTGAATGGAGAGTGGAGGGACGTGTCGCGCTCCAGCCGAATGCACTAGAGCGGTGCACAAACGGGGAGCTAGTATAGAGGCCATCCGCGAGTGATGGCGACAGACGAATCCGCTTTTAAGGTAAGTTTTTCCGATTATTTTTCGACCGTTAGTCGATTGGCGTCGTCTAAGTCTTTACCCGTTGTAGGACGTTTGCCTTGAAAGCGCTGGCAATCGGCTCCACATTGAGCGCAATCCAGTTTTTTTCCTCGGGCGACATCGGTCGTTTGTGGTCTTTCTCGTTCGTGTCGGTTTCACCGGCAAGAGTGATCCCAGAGGTTCTACATGTCTGAATTCCAGTTAGTCACCCGTTTCGAGCCCGCCGGCGATCAACCGGAAGCCATCCGCCTGATGGTCGAGGGCATCGAAGCCGGGCTGGCGCACCAGACGTTGCTCGGTGTGACCGGTTCGGGCAAGACCTTCAGTATCGCCAACGTGATCGCCCAGGTGCAGCGCCCGACCCTGGTGCTGGCGCCGAACAAAACGCTGGCTGCGCAGTTGTACGGTGAGTTCAAGGCGTTCTTCCCGAACAACGCCGTGGAGTACTTCGTTTCCTACTACGACTACTACCAGCCCGAAGCCTACGTGCCGTCTTCGGACACCTTCATCGAGAAAGACGCCTCGATCAACGATCACATCGAGCAGATGCGGTTGTCCGCGACCAAGGCATTGCTGGAGCGCAAGGACGCGATCATCGTCACCACGGTGTCGTGCATCTATGGCCTGGGCAGCCCGGAAACCTACTTGAAGATGGTTCTGCACGTGGATCGTGGCGACAAGCTCGACCAGCGTGAACTGCTGCGGCGCCTGGCTGACTTGCAATACACACGCAATGACATGGAGTTCGCCCGTGCGACCTTCCGTGTGCGCGGCGATGTGATCGATATCCACCCGGCGGAATCGGATTTCGAAGCGATCCGCATCGAACTCTTCGACGATGAAGTGGAAAGCCTGTCGGCCTTCGATCCGCTGACCGGAGAAGTCATCCGCAAGCTGCCGCGCTTCACCTTCTACCCGAAAAGCCACTACGTGACGCCCCGGGAAACCCTGATGGGCGCCGTCGAAGGCATCAAGGTCGAGTTGCAGGAGCGCCTGGAATACCTGCGTTCCAACAACAAGCTGGTGGAAGCCCAGCGCCTGGAACAGCGCACCCGGTTTGACCTGGAGATGATTCTCGAGCTGGGTTATTGCAACGGCATCGAGAACTACTCGCGTTACCTGTCCGGTCGCGAAGCCGGGGCGCCGCCGCCGACCCTGTACGATTACCTTCCGGCCGACGCCTTGCTGGTGATCGACGAATCCCACGTCAGCGTGCCGCAAGTTGGCGCGATGTACAAAGGCGACCGGTCACGCAAGGAGACGCTGGTGGAATATGGCTTCCGCCTGCCGTCGGCGCTGGACAACCGGCCGATGCGTTTCGACGAGTGGGAAAGTATCAGCCCGCAGACGATTTTCGTCTCGGCAACGCCGGGCAACTATGAAGCCGAACACGCCGGGCGTGTCATTGACATGGTGGTGCGCCCCACTGGCCTTGTGGACCCACAAATCGAGATCCGCCCGGCACTGACCCAGGTCGACGACTTGCTGTCGGAAATCACCAAGCGCGTCGCCCTGGAAGAGCGGGTGCTGGTGACGACGCTGACCAAGCGCATGGCCGAAGATTTGACCGATTACCTGGCCGATCACGGCGTGCGCGTGCGCTACCTGCACTCGGACATCGACACCGTGGAACGTGTGGAAATCATCCGCGATTTGCGCCTGGGCACCTTCGATGTGCTAGTGGGGATCAACCTGCTGCGCGAGGGCCTGGACATGCCGGAAGTTTCGCTGGTGGCGATCCTCGATGCCGACAAGGAAGGTTTCCTGCGTTCCGAGCGCTCGCTGATCCAGACCATCGGTCGGGCGGCACGTAACCTCAATGGCCGGGCGATCCTGTATGCCGACCGGATCACCGGCTCCATGGAGCGGGCGATTGGCGAAACCGAGCGTCGCCGCGACAAGCAGATCGCCTTCAACCTGGCCAACGGCATCACGCCCAAGGGCGTGTTCAAGGACGTGGCCGACATCATGGAAGGCGCCACCGTGCCGGGCTCGCGCAGCAAGAAGCGCAAGGGCATGGCCAAGGCCGCCGAAGAAAACGCCAAGTACGAAGCCGAATTGCGCTCGCCGGGCGAGATTGCCAAGCGCATCAAAGCGCTGGAAGAGAAGATGTACCAGCTGGCGCGGGACCTGGAGTTCGAAGCGGCGGCGCAGATGCGTGATGAGATTGCCAAGTTGCGCGAGCGCTTGATCACAGTCTGAAAAAGCAAGGACACCGTTGACCTGTAGGAGCTGGCTTGCCAGCGAAGGCGGCATCAGGGCCACCTCGATTCGCTGGCAAGCCAGCTCCTACAGAGGTTGCGGTGGCCTCAATGGGCTTCGCCAGCCTTGAGTCCAGCCGGCAACTTCCTGGTCAACAACACCGCCAGCATGCTGATCCCCAGCGCTATCCCGACAAAATGAAAGGCATCGTTATAGGCCATGATCGACGCCTGCTGGTGGGCGATCTCACTGAGCTTGCCCAAAGCTGCGGCTTCACTGCCGAACCGATCCGTCAGTGACGCCATCCGCTCCGCCACCTGCGGGTTGGTCGGCACGATCGCTTCGCGCAAATAATCGTAGTAAGTCTTGGTTCGCGCATCCAGCAGCGTGGCGAGCAGGGCGATGCCGATGGCGCCGCCGAGGTTGCGCAGGATGTTGAACAGGCTCGATGCCGACCCCGCATCCTGGGGCAGGATGTACGCGGTGGCGATCAGGGAAATGGTGACCATGATCAGCGGCTGGCCCAAGGCGCGAATGATCTGGATCTGATTGAACTGCGGCCCGGCGAAGTCCGGATTCAGTACGCCCGAAGAAAAACTCGCCAACCCGAAGAGTCCGAAGCCCACCGTGCACAGCCATTTGGGCGAGACATACTTCATCAGCTTGGGCACCAGCGGAATCAGGAACAGCTGCGGCACGCCCATCCACATGATCACTTCGCCGATCTGCAGGGCGTTGTAGTTCTGGATCTGCGCCAGATACAGCGGCAACAGGTAGATCGAGCCGTACAGGCCAACCCCCATCCCGATGCTGGAAATGCTCGACAGACCGAAGTTGCGATTGCCCAGGATGCCGAGGTTGATCAGCGGATTGGGTTTGGAAAACTGCACGATCACGAAGGTGATCAGGCTGATCAGGGCGATGCTGCCCAGGCTCACGATCAGGTCCGACTCCAGCCAGTCCTTGCGATGGCCTTCTTCGAGAAACACCTGCAAACAACCCAGGCCGACGCCCAGGGTGACAATGCCGGCGTAGTCGGTGCTTTTAAGCAGTTCCCAGTGCGCTTCCTTCTTCTCCAGGCCGTACAGCAGGCCGGCGATCATGATCAGGCCGGGCGGAATGTTGATGTAGAAGATGTATTCCCAGCCCCAGTTTTCGGTCAGCCAGCCGCCCAGCGTCGGGCCGATGGAGGGCGCGAAAGTGGCGGTCATGGCAAACATGGCCATGCCTTTGGCACGGTGATGTTCAGGGAGTTTGATCAGCGTCATGGTGAACGCCAGCGGAATCAGGGCGCCGCCGGTAAAACCCTGGAGGGCGCGGAAGACAATCATGCTTTCCAGGCTCCAGGCCATGGAGCACAGCAAGGAGGCGACGAGGAAGCCGAGGGACACCCACACCGCCAGGCGCCGCGCCGACAATAGCTGCACGAGCCAGGCGGTGAGGGGAATCATGATGATTTCCGCCACCAGGTACGAGGTGGAAATCCACGAGCCTTCTTCCAGGGTTGCCGACAGCGCGCCCTGGATGTCCTTGAGCGAGGAGTTGGTGATCTGGATGTCGAGCACCGCCATGAAGGCGCCGAGCATCACGCTCATCACCGCAATCCAGTCCCGCCGGGTCGGCTCGCCGACCGGGCGGATCAGTTGATCACCGGCCATCGTCAGGGTTGTCTTGGCTGCTCAATTTGGCGCTGGCGTTGTCCGGTGCGTCCTTGATGTTCACCTTGGCGGTGACCGACATGCCCGGGCGAATTTTGCCGCGCAGCGGGTTGTCGGCGGCGAAGGTCAGTTTTACCGGAATTCGTTGTACGACCTTGGTGAAGTTGCCGGTGGCATTGTCTGGCGGCAGCAGGCTGAACTGCGCACCCGAGGCGGCGAACAGGCTGTCGACCCGCGCCTCGATCGGCGTGTCGCCGTAGGCGTCGAAGGTCAGCTCAGCCTTCTGTCCGGGCTGCATGTGGCCGATCTGGGTTTCCTTGAAGTTGGCCTGGATCCAGATGTCTTCATCGGGCACCACCGACAGCAGGTAGGCGCCGGCCTGCACGTACTGGCCTTCACGGGCGGCACGTTGGCCGATCAGGCCGCTGATCGGCGCATGGATTTCACTGCGGGTGAGGTTCAGCTCGGCCTGGGCCAGATCGGCCCTGGCATTGGCGATCTGCGCGTCGAGGCGTTTGATTTCAGCGGTCAATGCGTTGACCTGCTGGCGTTGTCCCTGGGCATCCGCCTGGGCTTTGGTCAGTTGCGAGCGGGCGATGTGGTTGTCGGCGGAGAGGGTGGTCACGCGCTCTTCGGAGACATAACCGGGCTTGCGCAAGGTCTCGGCGCGGGTCAGGTCGATCTGGGAACGGCCCAGGCTTGCCTGGCTGGATGCCACTTGCGCATCGCTGGCGGCAATCAGGCTGGCCTGCTGGGTCAGTTTGCTCTGGGCTTGCAGGCGTTCGGCCTGGCGGGTGGCGAGGGTCGAATTGGCGCGGTCGACGGCGAGGCGGAAATCGTCGCCTTCGAGCCTGATCAGCAACTGGCCTTTCTCGACGTGCTGGTTGTCCTGCACCAGCACCTGATCGATTCGTGCACCCAACTGGCTCGACACGCGGGTGATCTCGCCCTGGACATAGGCGTTGTCAGTGCTTTCATAAAAGCGCCCGTTGAAAAACCAATGGGCAAAAAAGCCCCCGGCGATCAGCAGGACAATCAACAGGAAGATGGATAGGCGACGCTTGAGTTGGGCAGGCATGGGGCAAACTGTAGTCGAGAATATGTAAGGAAAGTTATCAGCAGGTGAATCTGGCATACAGCCGATAAACGGTAAATGCCATCGGCTGATATTCGGCCATTCACCACGCTATACGCGCGTTGTAGACGCAACCTTGGCTTAAATGCCCTGTTCACTGGAGCGGGGCGGGTGTCGCCTGTTACCATTCGCCCTTTGTTTGACCTTCTTTTTCGAGACTTGCCATGACCACCGTCCGCACGCGCATCGCGCCATCGCCTACCGGGGACCCCCACGTAGGTACCGCTTACATCGCATTGTTCAACTACTGCTTTGCCAAGCAGCACGGCGGTGAGTTCATCCTGCGGATCGAGGACACCGACCAGCTGCGCTCGACCCGCGAATCGGAACAGCAGATTTTCGACGCCCTGCGCTGGCTGGGCATCGACTGGAGCGAAGGCCCGGACGTCGGCGGCCCGCACGGTCCGTACCGGCAGAGTGAGCGCGGCGATATTTACCAGAAGTATTGCCAGCAGTTGGTCGAAATGGGCCATGCCTTCCCGTGCTTCTGCACCGCCGAAGAGCTGGACCAGATGCGCGCCGAGCAAATGGCCCGTGGCGAAACCCCGCGTTACGACGGCCGCGCGCTGTTGCTGTCCAAGGAAGAAGTGGCGCGCCGCCTGGCCGCTGGTGAACCCCACGTGATCCGCATGAAGGTGCCGAGCGAAGGCGTCTGCGTGGTGCCGGACATGCTGCGTGGCGACGTGGAAATCCCGTGGGACCGCATGGACATGCAAGTCCTGATGAAGACCGACGGCCTGCCGACGTACTTCCTGGCCAACGTGGTCGATGACCACCTGATGGGCATCACCCATGTATTGCGCGGCGAAGAGTGGCTGCCATCGGCACCGAAACTGATCCTGCTTTACGAGTACTTCGGCTGGGAACAACCAGAGCTGTGCTACATGCCGCTGCTGCGTAACCCGGACAAGAGCAAGCTGTCCAAGCGCAAGAACCCGACGTCGGTGACCTTCTACGAGCGCATGGGCTTCATGCCTGAAGCCATGCTCAACTACCTGGGACGCATGGGCTGGTCGATGCCGGACGAGCGCGAGAAGTTCTCGCTGCAGGAAATGGTCGACAATTTCGACCTCAAGCGCGTCTCCCTCGGCGGGCCGATTTTCGACATCGAGAAGCTGTCGTGGCTCAACGGCCAGTGGCTGCGTGACCTGCCGGTGGAAGAATTCGCCGCGCGCGTGCAGAAGTGGGCGTTCAATTCCGAATACATGATGAAGATCGCGCCGCACGTTCAGGGCCGCGTCGAGACCTTCAGCCAGGTGGCACCGCTGGCCGGGTTCTTCTTTGCCGGTGGCGTGAACCCCGATGCCAAGCTGTTCGAATCGAAGAAGCTGTCGGGTGACCAGGTTCGCCAGTTGATGCAGTTGATCCTGTGGAAACTCGAAAGCCTGCGCCAGTGGGAAAAAGACAACATCACCGCGACCATCCAGGCGGTGGTCGAATCCCTGGAGCTGAAGCTGCGTGATGCCATGCCGCTGATGTTCGCCGCGATCACAGGGCAAGCCAGTTCGGTGTCGGTGCTTGATGCAATGGAAATCCTCGGGCCGGACCTGACCCGTTTCCGTCTGCGCCAGGCGATCGACCTGCTGGGCGGCGTGTCGAAGAAAGAAAACAAGGAGTGGGAAAAGCTGTTGGGCGCGATCGCCTGATTTCCCCCTGTAGGAGCTGCCGCAGGCTGCGATCTTTTGATCTTGCTTCTATAAAGCCAACGTCAAAAGATCGCAGCCTGCGGCAGCTCCTACAGGTCCGTGTTCTGTGTAAACCTCCCGGATTTCTTGGGCGAGGGCGGTAAGTGGTTGTTATGTCGGCAAAAAATTTTAAATTTTTTGAAAAATAAGTTTGACAGGCTTTCGATACGCCCTTAAGATTCGCCCCGTCCTCAGCGATGACATCGAAGATGCATCAACGATGAGGGGCTATAGCTCAGCTGGGAGAGCGCTTGCATGGCATGCAAGAGGTCGACGGTTCGATCCCGTCTAGCTCCACCAATTTACACTTCAAGGTCTGGCCACACCGGCCTTGAAGCGATCAACATTCAGCGTTGATCTGTTGTATAGAAGGGTTTGCGTCCCCTTCGTCTAGTGGCCTAGGACACCGCCCTTTCACGGCGGTAACAGGGGTTCGAGTCCCCTAGGGGACGCCAGTTTTACAGAAACGATGTTGCAAGATGTCGTTCCGCCGCGAGGCGAAAAATCCGGGGCTATAGCTCAGCTGGGAGAGCGCCTGCATGGCATGCAGGAGGTCAGCGGTTCGATCCCGCTTAGCTCCACCAATTTTACAAGTTCAAGGTCTGGCCACACCGGCCTTGAATCGATCAGCTCTCAGCACTGATCAGTTGTATAGAAGGGTTTGTGTCCCCTTCGTCTAGTGGCCTAGGACACCGCCCTTTCACGGCGGTAACAGGGGTTCGAGTCCCCTAGGGGACGCCACGATTACCCGCTCTGCGGGATTTTATAAGGGTCATTCAATTATTGAATGGCCCTTTTGTTTGTCTGGCGTTTGGCCAAATCTCCCTCTTTCTCTCAAACTGTTCTTCAGACCAGCGGTCACATCCATGACTTGTAGAATATTATTATGAGAATAATATTCTAGTCGTAATATTCGGAGGCAACGATGAACGATAAAAAAGCTCAAACCCGCGAACGCATCCTCAAGGCTGCCAGCGCCGCGCTGATCCAGCGTGGTCCGGCCGAGCCGAGCGTTGGCGAAGTGATGGGCGCAGCCGGCCTGACGGTCGGCGGCTTTTATGCGCACTTCGAAAGCAAGGACGCCATGATGCTGGAGGCGTTCAAGCAGTTGCTGGGTCACCGCCGTGACCTGATTGCCGACATGGATGCCCAATTGACCGGTGAAGAGCGCCGCACCCTGGTCGCAGCGTTTTATCTGTCACGCAAGCACCGCGACTCCAGCGAGTCGGCGTGCCCGATCCCGGCCTCGATCGGTGAGCTCGGTCGCCTGCCCGAGGCGTTTCGAATCGCGCTGAATGAACATATGGAGCTGATGGTCGCGCAGTTGGCGGCCAGTCCTGAAGACACCGACAAAGCCCTGGCCGACCTGGCCTTGATGGTGGGCGGCCTGGCGCTGGCACGGGCGCTGGGCCCCGGTGATTTATCCGATCGATTGCTGCGCGCGGCCAAGTCGGCGGTGCGTTGACCTGAAGGCTGCGGCCTGGGGAGAATGCGATGAGCACGTTGAAGTGGGTTCGTGGCGTTAATGGCACCTTGGGCTGGTTCGCCCCGAAGCTGGTGGCGAGCAAGATGCGCCTGGCGTTCATGACGCCGCGCGACTTCCCGCCCCGTGACTGGGAGCTGCCGCTGCTGGCAAAGTCGGAGCGCATCACCCTGCGTTTCGGTCTGTCGGCACTGCGTTGGGGGCAGGGCCCGGCAGTATTGCTGATGCACGGCTGGGAAGGGCGGCCCACGCAGTTCGCCAGCCTGATAACGGCGCTGGTCGATGCCGGTTATTCGGTGGTCGCCCTGGACGGCCCGGCCCATGGTCGGTCTCCCGGGCGCGAGGCGAACGTGGTGCTGTTCGCCCGTGCCATGCTCGAAGCCGCCGCCGAGTTACCGCCGCTGCAAGCGGTCATCGGCCACTCCATGGGCGGCGCCAGTGCGATGCTCGCCGTGCAGTTGGGCCTGCGCACCGAAACCCTGGTCAGCATTGCTGCCCCGGCGCGGATCCTCGGAGTATTGCGCGGTTTCGCCCGCTATGTAGGGCTGCCGCCGAAAGCCCGTTCGGCGTTCATCCGCCAGGTCGAGACCGATGTCGGCATGCGCGCTGCGATGCTGGATGTCGCGCACTACCAACTCGATATGCCTGGCCTGATCGTGCATGCCGAAGACGACACCCACGTTCCGGTCAAGGAATCGCAACTGATCCACGAATCCTGGTTCGACAGTCGTCTGCTGCGCCTGCAGGAAGGCGGCCATCAGCGGGTACTGGCCGACCCACGGGTCATTGATGGCGTGTTATCACTGCTGGCCGGTCGCAGCCTGCAATCGCGCCAATCGGCCTGAGCATCCGTTACACTGCCCCGGTCGAATCAATCTGACCGGGGAGTGGGGCATGGGCTGGGATCGGGCAACGCCGTTTATCATTGATCTGCAAGTGGGTGCCGAGGACATCGATGGGCTGGGGCACGCCAATAACGCGGTGTACGTGACCTGGCTCGAACGCTGTGCGTGGCGCCACTCCCAGCGCCTTGGCCTGGATCTGGTCGAGTATCGGCGCCTGGACCGGGCGATGGCGGTGGTGCGCCACGAGATCGATTACCTGGCGGCTGCCTACGAAGGCGACGAGTTGCAATTGGCGACCTGGATCGTCGATTGGGACCAGCGCCTGAAAATGACCCGGCATTTCCAGTTGAAGCGTCCCAGCGACAACACCACCCTGTTGCGCGCCCAGACCACTTTCGTCTGCATTGAACTATCCAGCGGCAAGCCCAAGCGCATGCCGGCCGAATTCATCGAAGGCTATGGCCCCGCCATCCAAACCCCTGCCTGACACAATCCCCCTGTAGGAGCTGCCGCAGGCTGCGATCTTTTGATCTTAAAATCAAAGTCAAGAGATCGCAGCCTGCGGCAGCTCCTACAGGGGGGTGAAACCCGGTAAACTACCGCACGTTTTTTCCTTGAGTAGTGTTTTCCCCATGCAAATTGCCCTGGCGCCCATGGAGGGGCTGGTCGACGACATCCTGCGCGACGTATTGACCCGAGTGGGTGGCATCGACTGGTGCGTGACCGAGTTCATTCGGGTCAACGACCAGTTGCTCACGCCGGCCTACTTCCACAAATTCGGCCCGGAATTGCTCAACGGTGCCCGGACGGCCTCCGGTGTGCCGCTGCGTGTGCAGCTGTTGGGTTCGGATCCTGTGTGCCTGGCGGAAAACGCCGCGCTGGCCTGCGAACTGGGCTCTGAAGTGATCGACCTAAACTTCGGTTGCCCGGCCAAGACCGTGAACAAGTCCCGTGGCGGCGCGGTGTTGCTCAAGGAGCCCGAACTGCTCAACCAGATCGTCGAGCACGTGCGACGCGCCGTGCCCGCGCACATTCCGGTGACCGCCAAGATGCGCCTGGGCTTCGACAGCCCGGACGGTTCGCTGGTCTGCGCCACGGCGCTGGCCGAGGGCGGCGCCGAGCATATCGTGGTGCATGCCCGGACCAAGGTCGATGGCTACAAGCCGCCGGCGCATTGGGAGTGGATCCCGCGCGTACAGGAAGTGGTCAAGGTGCCGGTGTTCGCCAACGGCGATATCTGGAGCGTCGAAGACTGGCGCCGTTGCCGGGAAATCAGTGGTGTGGAAGACATCATGCTCGGTCGCGGCCTGGTCTCGCGCCCCGACCTGGCCCGGCAGATTGTCGCGGCCAAGGCCGGTGAAGAGGTCGTCGAGATGACCTGGGCCGAGCTGTTGCCATTGATCCAGGATTTCTGGCTGCAAGCCAAGGCGCAGATGACCGCGCGTCAATCGCCCGGTCGCCTGAAGCAATGGCTGGCCATGCTGACGCGCAACTATCCCGAGGCGGTCGAGCTGTTCAGCGTGCTGCGCCGTGAGACGGAACTGGACCAGGTGTCGCGTTTGCTGGGGCTCCAGGTGGCTGAAGCGGCCTGAAAAAAATCTTCAAAAAATCTCTTGAAATGCAATCAGCGGTCCCTATCTAAGGGTTACGCGATGCCGAATTCGGGTCGCGGAGACAAAAAAACTTGCTGATTGTTTTCAGGAGATTTGAACCATGAGTACTGCATTTTCCCTGGCTCCACTGTTCCGTTCCTCTGTCGGTTTCGACCGTTTCAACGACCTGTTCGAAACCGCGCTGCGCAACGAGCCGGGCAGCACCTACCCACCCTACAACGTTGAAAAACACGGCGACGATCAATACCGCATCGTCGTGGCGGCGGCCGGTTTCCAGGAAGAAGACCTGGACCTGCAAGTCGAGAAGGGTGTGCTGACCATCAGTGGTGGCAAACGCGACGCCAATGAGGACGTGACCTTCCTGCACCAGGGCATCGCCCAGCGTGCGTTCAAGCTGTCGTTCCGCCTGGCCGATCACATCGAGATCAAGGCCGCGGACCTGCGCAACGGTCTGTTGAGCATCGACCTGTTGCGGGTGGTTCCGGAAGAGGCGAAAGCCAAGCGCATCCCGATCAACGGGACGCAAAAACCGGCTCTGCAACACTAAGCCAGAGCAGAAAAAGGGCGCCATCAGGCGTAATGCCAGTCAGTTAAGCTGACTGGCATTTTTATTTCTGATCGGATACTTCGGCGATTTGAGCCGGATGGCTCGGGGATAAATACGCTCCTCTCGCCGATGAGGCAGGACATAGTGCGGCGCTGA